>NZ_JBFODF010000014.1:0-121313 GCF_040908165.1 Aeromonas sp. R6-1 | reverse complement strand
CCAAGTCCGGACGGGTTGGCACAAGCCTTTATTCTGGGTGAAGAGTTTATCGGGTCAGACCCCTGTGCGCTGGTGCTGGGGGACAACATCTTCTATGGCCACGACCTGCAGAAACAATTGGCGGCGGCAGCGGCCAAAGAGAGTGGTGCTACCGTCTTTGCCTACCATGTGCATGACCCCGAGCGTTATGGGGTGGTGGAATTTGATAAAGAGGGTACCGCTATCTCGCTGGAAGAGAAGCCGTTGGAGCCTAAGAGCAACTATGCGGTCACCGGCCTCTATTTCTACGACAACAGCGTGGTGGAGATCGCCAAGAGCCTGAAGCCGTCACCGCGTGGTGAGCTGGAAATTACCGATGTGAACCGTATCTACCTGGAGCAAGGCAATCTGTCGGTGGCGATGATGGGGCGTGGCTATGCCTGGCTGGATACCGGAACTCATGAAAGTCTGATCGAAGCGAGCAACTTTATTCAGACTATCGAGACGCGCCAGGGATTGAAAGTGGCTTGCCCGGAAGAGATCGCTTATCGCCAGAAGTTTATCAGTGCTGACCAGATACGTGAGCTTGCAGCGCCGCTGGCGAAAAATGCATATGGCCAATATTTGTTAAGAATGGTTGCTAACGCCTGATGTGATATGGGGGGAGGAATGTTGTTCCCCCATAAAAACTGGATCAAATGTGGGTAAACAGATGAACGTAATCAAAACAGCAATTCCTGACGTGCTTATTTTTGAGCCAAAAGTATTTGGTGATGAGCGTGGATTTTTCTTTGAGAGCTTCAACCACAAGTTGTTTGAAGAGGCGGTAGGATATCCGGTTAACTTTGTGCAGGATAATCATTCCAAATCGTCGAAAGGGGTGTTGCGTGGTTTGCACTATCAATTGTCTCCCCATGCCCAGGGCAAGCTGGTGCGCTGTGTTGCAGGTGAAGTGTTTGATGTGGCGGTAGATATCCGCAAAAGCTCTCCAACCTTTGGACAATGGGTTGGGGTTCACTTGTCAGGTGAGAATAAGCGACAGTTATGGATCCCGGAAGGGTTTGCCCATGGATTTCTTACATTGAGTAATGTTGCGGATTTCTTGTACAAGACCACAAACTACTATGCTCGTGATAGTGAAGCGTCAATATATTATTATGATGATGAAATAGGAGTTGATTGGCCACTAGTAACAGAAATTACTTTGTCACCAAAAGATAAAGGTGCATTGAAATTTAATACGTCAAAATTTTTTGATTAATGATATGTCTAATTTTCTACCGTGCTTGTATTTTCGACTGGCGCCGACTCATTGTCGGCAGTTCGTTTTTTATATTGACTTAAATGCTTAAGGTTTAATGAGATGTCTTTCATTAATAAAGTTTATCTTGGCTTGAGATCTATTTTTTGTTCATTAAATGTCATGTTGAAATTTAGAACGATAAAGGTGATGGAGCAATTAAATAAAGATAGTGACTATATAGTATCGATTACAACATTTCCACCAAGAATAAAACATGTGGAGTTGACAATAAAGAGTATATTGTTGCAGTCGGTTAAGCCAGCAAAAATCATTTTATATTTATCTGATTCACAGTTCCGCTACGAGATACTACCCAATTCACTTAAACGCTTAGAGAAATATGGATTAACTATAAAATTCGTAAAGGGTGATATTAGATCATATAAAAAACTATTTTATGCAAAAGCAGAATATCCATTGATGCATATTATTACTGCCGATGATGATGTATGTTACCCTATTGATTGGCTAGAAAAAATAATTGATACGGCAAGAAAATATCCTGATGACATAATTTTTTATCGAGGACATTTAATGGTAGATGAAAGTGGAGTTATTCTACCATACAAGGAAATGTTAAATAAAAAAACAGATGGTATTAAAACATCATTGTTTTTTCTTCCAACAGGTGTGTGCGGAATTTTGTATCCTCCTGGTTCTATGCATTCTGATTGGTCTGATATTAACAAAATAGGAAAGTTAGCGCCAACAGCTGATGATATCTGGTTTAAGGCTATGACGTTGCTTGAAAATAAAAAGTGTACTCGTGTTTATGATTACAATGTATTATTTCCTCCTGTTCTTGGAAGTCAGAAGTTCTCATTGAAAAAAATAAATGTAGATTCTGAAGGTTTTAATAATGACAAACAAATTGATATGGTTTTCACGCATTATGGTTTGATGAGAAATGAATGAGACCTATTCTAAAAATAAGAAGAAGGCTTCAACGTTAATACTTATATATGTTGCGGCCTTTTTTTTCACTTCCCTCGTACTAGGTCGAGTTTTTATAAATTACACGGATGTTTCCTTCATAAATATCACCTTGTATATTTGTTGTTTTCTCATGTTTGCAATAGGTGCATATATAGGAGAAAAAACGAATTGTATGGTTGGGGGGAAAATTAATATTAGTTTGCTATCAATTATTAAGTTGTACACTTGGATTGCCTTCTTAGGGACAATCATATGTTGGTACTATAATATAAAGCATTGGGGGACCTTGTCATACATTATTAGTAATGCAATGGTGGTGCGTGAAAACTCGATAGGTGGTGGAGCAAATTTTATTCCTAGTATTTGGAGTTATTTAGCCTCCCTCTCTTATTTATCATTTTTAGCCTCACTATTACTCTTTAATGAGGCTGAAAAAAAAATCTCGACATCTAAAAAATTAATATATGTAATTATTAATTTCGTCCTGATAATCTTGTTAGACATGATTTATTTTGGTCGAGTTGGTGCTGTATTCTCATTGTTAACGATAGTAGCATACGTGGCTATATTTAAACCATGGTCTGTAGTATTCAATAAAAAAGCTTTATTTATACTAATATTTATGGCTGCTTTAGTAAATGTTCCAAGAATGATCAGAGGGGGGGAAGATCTATTTTTAGCGTCTATGGATGATAAGGTTAATAGTTTAAATGTGCCAGTTAATGTGTATACTGCAGGGCCAATAATTAATTATATTTATTTTTTCTCCTCTCCGTATGCATTTAATGAATGGATGGATAATGAGTATAATAATGTCCAATTTAGCTACGGTGCTAGAACGCTAACACCATTTTATAATATAGTGCAAAAGATTTATGGTGATGATTCTGTAAATATCATTGACGAAAATGCATATATACCATTTCGTCATAACATTTTTTCTGTGGCAAAAGATTATTATTGTGATTTTGGTATATTAGGCATATTTATTATTCCTTTAATTATTGGATTTTGGTGTGGCCGTTCATTGAAGTCATTTTATTTAACGAGGGAATTTTATAAAGTTGATTATTCCTATGCCATGATGGGTATTTTTTGGTTGTCTTACATATTATATGCTCCAATATATAATATTCTTTCTTTTGGAAAGTTTTTTATTCCTCTCATATTAATGTTTCTTCTGAATGTTTTTTTTAGGGTAAAATAGTATGCTTAGTCTTATTACGGTTAACTATAATTGCTCAAATGTGATAGAGAAATTACTTCACTCCATAGCAAGCATAATGCCTGCGCGGAGTGAGTTGATTGAATTTATTGTTGTTGATAACTTCTATAGTAAAGATGAATATTTAAGGGTGAAAGAGCTAGAGTGTTCTTATTCGTTTTTAAGAGTTATTGAAAGCAAAGATAATGTTGGTTTTGCTAAAGCTAATAATATGGGAGCATCCCAAGCAAAAAATGACTATATATTATTTATAAATCCTGATTGTATATTGAATGGTAATGTATTTGAAGAAATACAAACCATAATAAAACAAGGTAATGAAACGCCCTTTTTTTTCCCATTAACTGATGTCAATGGCAATAACGTTTTATTCGAGTTTCGATTTCCATTTTTAAGCCACTTTTTAAAAAAATCAGATTGGCGTTGGTATACTGGTGCCAATCTTCTAATCAATAAAGCGACATTTAATACGGTTGGAAAATGGCCTGAAGATTACTTCATGTATTCGGAAGATACAGATCTACATTATAATATTCTATTAAAAGGAATAAAAATTAATATTGCAAAGTCCAAGATTATTCATATAGGAAATGCGAGTGCATCAACAGTATGGAATCCTCTAAGCAGAGAACGCCGAGTGTTTAACTCGATGATGAGATTTGCTGTGAAGCATCATAAGAAAACAGACTTCTTAATCTACTATATTCTTGTTACTTGTTCATTTCTGTTTAAACGACCTTCATATGCATATCTTCGTATAAAGGCTATGATTGGAATAAAGGAATAGCAATGAGTTATATTCTACAAGTATTACTATTGCTTTTGTCAAATACAATAAAATTTATTATACCCATTCTCTTTTTGCCTCTATCCTCTAGGTTGCTTGACAAACATGATTTTGAATCACTATCAGTATTAATATCATTTGCAACTTGGTGTGCTGTGATAATTGAGTATGGTTTTAATTATTCTGTTGCAAAAAAAATAAAATACGACAGTTCTAAAAATAGGCTTTTGGTAATCATAAACTCAACACTGTCCGCGAAATTGATATTGTCATTAGTTGCATTAGCTTTAGGGGTGTATACGGCACTTTATATTGATAAGTTTAGTGTTTTATCTGTTTTATTATTCTGGTCATATTCATTTTTTTTAGGTGGTATGTTTTCATTTGTTTATGTATGCCGCAACAATAATAAGTTCCTTTTACAGATAGAAATTATCGGCGGTTGTGCCTTTTTATTTATGATTTTCATTATATATTTTTTACAGATAAATAATTTCTATCTAGTATTCAGTGCCATAGTTATCTATAGAGGTATAGTGTTTTTATTAAGTGTATTTTTTCTGAAAAATATAGTAGATCTTGAAAAAGTAACTATAAAGATACGAAGTGGTACACGATTAATTATAAAAACATACACTTATGCATTGTTTCAAATATCATCAAGCCTGTATCTTTCAGGGTTGGGATTTATAGCTTCATTTGCAGTTGGTAAGAATATGGTAGTATATCACTTATTAGCTGAACGAATAGTGAAGTTGGCAGTTTTTTCATTTAGTCCAGTATCAAGAGTTGCATACTCATATTTAAATAACATGGATGTTAACAGACGATTTAGTTTCATATCTATTCTGTGTTGTATTGCTTTATTTTTTGGAGTTATTATGATGTATATTACTAATGCATACTCTGAAGATATTGTAACCGTTTTTTTTAGTAAAAACTTTTCCGCTGCTCATGTAAACTTGGATATTTTGTCAATAGCATTACCATTTGCATTTTTGAATGGAATAATGTGCATTTCATTCTTTTTACCGCAAGGAAGTATGAGATATTTAAACATAGTGATTTCTAGTGCCGGGATTATAATCATGCCTATTTGCTATTTTGGCGCAAGTTATAGCCCATCATTATCAGCAAGCATTTCATATGTGATAATTGAAATATATATATTCATCATGCTTATGATAAAGTTCGCCCCCGCGTTGTTAGCGATGCGTAGATGATGCTCATTTTGAGTTGTTTTTATAAATTATAATATTAATGAGGTTTATCAGAATGAATGACTTGGTGTCTATAATTATGCCTGCACATAATTCTGCAGCAACAATCATCAGTAGCATTCGGTCAATTCAGCAACAGACATATCAACATTGGGAACTATTAATAACAGATGACTGCTCTGTGGATGATACAGTATCTCTGGTTGATAAAATTGCAAGTCAAGATAGTAGGATCAGCCTTGTTGTAAATGATAGAAATTACGGGGCTGGATTCTCTCGAAATCAGTCTATTAATCGGTCTAAAGGAAAGTATATAGCTTTTTTGGATGCTGATGATATTTGGTTGCCAAATAAACTAAGCCTTCAAGTTGAGTACATGGAGCGAACTGGAGCATTGTTTACTTATACTGCCTATCAAAAATTATCTCATGATGAGTTAGGCGGTATAGTGACAGTTCCTAAAAAGGTTACTCATAATCAACTACTTCGTGGATGCGTTATAGGTTGTCTAACAGCTATGTTCAATGCAGAAGTGCTTGGGCGTCAAACGATGCCTTTGATTCGTAAGAGACAAGATCTTGGTTTATGGCTTAAGTTGCTAAAAATATGTGATGAAGCTCATGGTATTCAAGAGGTATTGGCACAGTATCGCACTGATACCGGAATGTCTCAGAATAAATTTAATGCTGCTAGTTATCAATGGAGACTATACCGAGATGTCGTAGGACTGAATTTATGTCAATGTCTCTGGTATTTCGGGTGGTATGCAGTTAACGGCTTTATTAAGTATAGGAAATAATAATGAAAGTAGCAATTGCGGGTACAGGATATGTGGGTCTTTCCAACGCAGTATTGTTGTCACAACATCATGAAGTGGTGGCTGTCGATGTGATTGCCAGCAAGGTTGAGATGATCAACCAGAGGCGCTCCCCTATTCTTGATAAAGAAATAGAAAGCTATCTGGCCAGCCATGATCTCAATTTACGCGCCACTCTTAATAAAGAAGAGGCTTATCACGGGGCTGATTTCGTTATTATTGCGACGCCTACCGATTACGATCCTGAAACCAACTACTTCAATACCAGTACGGTAGAGTCGGTAGTTAAGGATGTGATGGCGATTAATCCCGATGCGGTGATGGTGATCAAATCGACGATTCCGGTGGGCTTTACTGCTCGGCTGCGTGAAGAGTTGGGGTGTGACAATCTGATTTTCTCACCAGAATTTTTGCGTGAAGGGCGTGCACTTTATGACAACCTGCATCCTTCGCGCATCGTAGTGGGGGAGCGTTCAGAGCGTGCTCAGGCATTTGCCAACCTGCTGCTGGAAGGCGCCATCAAGCAAGATGTGCCGGTGCTTTTCACTGACAGCACAGAGGCCGAGGCGATCAAGCTGTTTGCCAATACCTACCTTGCGATGCGAGTGGCATTTTTCAACGAGCTCGATACCTATGCCCAACTGCACGGGCTGGACAGTCGGCAGGTGATTGATGGCATCGGCCTCGACCCACGTATTGGCAGCCATTACAACAACCCCTCCTTTGGTTATGGTGGCTATTGCCTGCCAAAAGACACCAAGCAGTTGTTGGCGAACTACAACAATGTTCCCAATAACCTGATCCGTGCCATTGTGGACTCCAATACCACACGCAAGGATTTCATTGCCGATTCGGTGATCCGTAAAAATCCATCCCGTGTCGGTGTTTATCGACTGGTGATGAAAGCGGGGTCGGACAATTTCCGTGCCTCTGCCATTCAAGGGGTCATGAAACGGATCAAGGCCAAAGGCATTGAACTGGTGGTCTATGAACCGAGTCTGACAGAATCCGAATTCTTCCATTCCCGGGTAATGACTGATCTTGCCGAATTTAAAGCAAGCTGCGATGTGATTCTGGCAAACCGCATGGTCGATGAGCTGAGTGATGTCATGGACAAGGTATATACCCGCGATCTGTTTGGTAGTGATTAATCCCTTACACAGACTGCTCTTTGCGGGCAGCCTGTCATGGTGCGTTTATCAAGCATCATCCGTCGCTTATATCGGATCGTCCATCATGTTTTCATCATGGGACCCTGCCACTGGACCAGGCAGGGCCATGACCCGATATAGGAAGCGATTGGGTTGGGGGTTGTTGATGGGCATGTTATGCATGTGGTTACTTCGTGCTTGATGCCTTGCGTCTTCAGACGATCTATCCGTTTTTCTTGGTAAATATTCCTCATGATTTTTCCTGAACTCCGCTATCATACGGTGATTTTTTCCAGTCAGTTTTTGATGGCAAGCTAAATAAGGTGTGGAAGTGAAAAGGATTCAGCTCATCCCTCTGTTGTCGGCCGTGGCTCTGCTCAGTGCATGTACTGTGGTGCCGGGTACCAATCTTTCCACCAGTGGCAAAACCGAGGTGGCTACAGGTTCAGTTGATGTTGATCAACTGGCCGATGTCTACCCGGTGACGCCTGCACTGGTCAGCGAATTGCGCAAGGCGCCGGTGGTGGGCAAGGCCAACCCTGAGCTCAATCGCCAGATCAGCAGTTATGAGTACCGTATCGGGGTTGGCGACATCCTCAATGTGACGGTGTGGGATCACCCGGAGTTGACCATTCCTGCCGGCTCCTACCGCAGCGCGAGCGAAGCGGGTAACTGGGTACACGCAGATGGCTCCATCTTCTACCCCTATATCGGCAAGGTCGCCGTGGTGGGAAAAACGGTATCTGAAATCCGTGTGGATATTGCCAAACGGTTGGCTCAGTTTATTGAAAGCCCGCAGGTCGATGTCAGCATTGCCGCTTTCCGCTCCCAGAAGGTCTACATCTCAGGCGAAGTAGCCAAACCTGGCGCGCAGCCCATCACCAATGTGCCGATGACGCTGCTCGATGCCTTCAATCTGGCCGGGGGCTTGAGCCCGACGGCGGATTGGCATCATGTGGTCCTGACTCGCCAGGGCAAGGAATACCCGCTGTCGCTGCAGGATCTTTTGCAGTATGGCGACCTCTCTCACAACCAGCTGATGCGCGATGGCGACATGCTCTATGTGCCGCGCAATGATGCCCAGAAAGTGTTTGTCATGGGGGAAGTCAACAAGGCTTCAACCTTGACCATTGGTCGTGAGGGAATGAGCCTGACGGAAGCCCTGAGCAGCGCCGAGGGCTTGAACCAGAATGCTGCCAATGCCACAGGGATTTTCGTATTACGCCCGGCAGGCAAGTCACAGCAGAAAGCCGCCATCTATCAACTTGATTTGAGTGACGCCACTGCGCTGGTGATGGGGACGGAGTTTGCGTTGCAACCCTATGACGTTGTGTATGTGACAACCGCACCTGTGACGCGCTGGAACCGCGTGTTGAGTCAGTTGGTTCCCTCCATCAATGGCTTTAACGAGTTGACGGAAGGTATGTTGCGGGTTCGCAACTGGTAACGCTCAATGGATATTGACTCGGGGCCCTTGGCATCGTGTTGAAGATGAAAGAGTGACAGTAATATGTTTGAGAAAATTCTCGTCGTGTGTGTGGGCAATATATGTCGTTCCCCGACGGGTGAGCGTCTGCTGCGGGAGCGTTTGCCCGGCCGTGATATCCGTTCTGCCGGAGTGAGCGCCCTGGTCGACAAGCCTGCCGATCAGGTCGCTAGCGACGTAGCCCTGCAACATGGGGTCTCGCTGGAAGGGCATGTTGCGCGTCAGCTTAACCGCGCGTTGTGCCAGGAGGCCGATCTCATCCTTGTCATGGAGAAAGGGCATATTTCCGCCGTGACCGCCATTGATCCTGGCGCCCGCGGCAAGACCATGCTCTTTGGCCACTGGCTGGGGGAGTGCGAGGTGCCAGATCCCTATCGCCTCAGCCGGGAAGCCTACGAGCACGTTTATCAGTTGCTGGTGCGTGGCGCCGATGGCTGGGTGAAAAAACTGTAACCACAGCCTGTGTCTGTGTTCGGGTTTATCTGACAATAAAAATGGACTCTGTGTAATGACGACTTCTTCTGTTTCGTCCCGGCAAAATAGTGCTGCGGTGGAAAACGATGAGATCGATCTGGGGCGCCTTCTGGGCTACCTGATCGATGGCCGTTGGTGGATTGTGTGTATCACCGGCTTCTTTATGATGATGGGTGTTGCTTACGCCTTGCTGGCGACACCAGTTTTCAAGGCCAACGCCCTGCTGCAAGTGGAAAAAAAGGCCAGCGGCACCGCTCTTCTCGGTGACATGGCCGATGTGCTGGGTGGCGAACAGGCTGATGCCGCCGCCGAGATAGAACTCTTGACCTCGCGCATGGTGCTTGGCCGCACAGTGCAAGAGCTCCATCTTGATACCGTGGTGACCCCCGATTTCTTCCCGCTGGTTGGCCGTGGTGTGTCTCGCCTGATGGGTCAGCCCTATCCCAAGATGGCGATTAGTCGTTTTGAGGTGGCACCCGAGCTGATTGGTACTCCCTTCACCTTGACCTTGACCGGAGAAAACCGTTTTACCCTGGCGGTGGAAGGTCGGGTGCTCGAAGGACAGGTGGGCAAGCTGCTCGAAAAAGAGGATGTGACCCTGCTTGTCGCAGACGTTGCCGCACAAGATGGCCAGGAATTTACCCTGGTCAAGCAGCCGTTGCTGGATGTGATTGGCGAGCTGCAGCGGGATCTTCAGGTCAGCGAGAAGGGCAAGAATACCGGGATCATCTCCCTGGCGCTGGAAGGGGAAGACAAGGGGCGCATTCGTGCTGTGCTCGATAACATCAGCCAGAACTATCTCCAGCAGAACGTGCTGCGCAAGACCGAAGAAGCCCAGAAGAGCCTGGATTTCCTGCAGACCCATCTGCCCCAGGTCAAAGATGACTTGAACCGTTCGGAAGAGCTGCTCAATACGTATCGTCAACAGAACGAGTCGGTTGATCTGTCGCTCGAAGCGAAAGCGGCACTG
The DNA here is from genome assembly GCF_040908165.1 of Aeromonas sp. R6-1. Lineage (NCBI taxonomy): Bacteria > Pseudomonadati > Pseudomonadota > Gammaproteobacteria > Aeromonadales > Aeromonadaceae > Aeromonas > Aeromonas sp. R6-1. The sequence continues at coordinate 110,965 of NZ_JBFODF010000014.1, read as the reverse complement.
GACACCATGGTCGGGATTGAGAAACAGCTCAATGAGTTGACCTTCCGTGAAGCCGAGCTGCAACAGCTCTATACCCGTCAGCATCCGGCCTATATCGCCTTGATGGAGAAGCGCCAGACTCTGATCAACACCAAGAACAACATCAACAAGTCGATCAAGCGCTTGCCGAAAACCCAGCAGGACATCTTGCGATTGACCCGTGATGTGCAAGTGGGCCAGGAGATCTTCGTCCAGCTGCTCAACAAGCAGCAAGAGCTCAATATCATGAAGGCGGGGACCATCGGTAATGTGCGTATCATCGATGATGCCGCAGTCCAAACCCGGGCAGTCAAGCCGAAGAAGCCGCTGATCGTGGTGCTGGCGACGCTGCTTGGAGGCATGTTGTCAGTGGGCCTTATCCTGGTGCGCGCTGCATTCCACCGGGGTGTCGAGAGCCCCGAACAGTTGGAAGAGATGGGGCTGTCCGTCTACGCCACTATTCCCTATTCCGAAGATCAGGCCAAGATAGAGCAGCAGCAGAAGAAGAAAGGTCGAAAAGCGATGGCTCTCAATGAAGCCTTGCTGGCCGCCCGTAATCCGGCCGACCTGGCGATGGAGTCGCTGCGCAGTCTGCGTACCAGCCTGCATTTCGCCATGATGGAGGCCAAAAACAACATCGTCATGATCTCGGGTCCTGGCTCTGATCTCGGTAAAACCTTCGTGTCTACCAACTTTGCTGCCACCTTGGCCATGGGGGGCAAGAAGGTACTGGTCATCGACGCGGACTTGCGCAAGGGCTGTATGCAAAAAGCCATGGGGCAAGAGATGGGGGCGGGCTTGAGCGCCTATCTGGCGGGTCAAAGCGAGATGATGCAGGTGATCAGCAAGACCAGCTTTGATGGGCTCGATTTTGTTTGTCGTGGCGCCGTGCCGCCCAACCCCTCAGAATTGCTGATGCATCCTCGCTTCAAAGCGCTGCTGGATTGGGCCGCCGAACATTACGACTTTGTCATTGTCGACTCCCCGCCGATCCTGGCGGTCACCGATGCGGCCATCGTCGGTCAGCATGTCGGGGCATCCTTGTTGGTGGCTCGTTTTGCCAAGACGGCTGTAAAAGAGGTGGAAGTGGCGATTCGTCGCTTCGAGCAAAATGGTGTGGTCATCAAGGGTATTCTGCTCAACGCGGTAGAAAAGAAAGCCAGCAGTTATTACGGCAATTACGGATATTATCAATATAGCTATGGTGATAAAACCAAAGCCTGATCCTGCTGCAGACAATCGATAAGGGATTGGTAATATTCAGGGAGGCGAAATCGCAGGTTCAATCGATGCCTCCTTTGAGTAATACTAGATAAGACTGAGAGCGTTAACCTTCTCAGTATTATGTTTTAGCTGTGTCAACAAAAAGGAAGATAACATGAAGAAGAGTGCGTTTGTTTTGGCCGCGCTGCTGGCTGTTTCTGCTAATGCCATGGCTGCAGAAGAAGCTGCTGGTGCTGCCGGTACTGGCGCGGGTGGCGGTGCTGCCGGTGCTGGTGCTGCTGCTGCTGCTGCCGGGGTGACTACCACCGTCGTTGCCGTGGGTGCTGCTGCTGCACTGGTGACCGCTGTTGCTGTGTCTGAATCCAACAGCCGCAACAACAACAACACCAGCACTACCACCTCAACCCGATAATATTCAACAAGGCTGCTCTGTTTGAGCAGCCTTGTTTTCTTCTTATCCCTCATGGATGGTGTATTGCGCGTGGCACAGTATTTATCTTCTTTCCCCTCCCGATTATTGGCATGGTCAGCCACATTGTTATTGGCTGGCTGCAGCACCTCGACCCATCAGACGATCGAGACTCTGGGTTATGTGTTCAACAAGCCTGATGATATTGTACTGACCTCATCCGAGCTGAGAGCGCTACCCTATGCGAGTGCCTATATCAAGGTGGGCGATCTCCCCCAGGCGTTGGTTGTACTGGCATATGTCAATGGTTCGCGCATGTCATGGATGAGCGCCGATGGTGTGATGTTTGTGACCCAGCATGGGCGCTTGATTAAAACGGTGGGTTTGCCAAATGATTTGCGCTATCTGGGAAGCCTGGAGAAGGATCCGCTGAAGACCTCCCGGTTAGACAAGACACCCTCGATGGTGTGGTATAGCGTCGCTGAGTGGTCGAAAAAATACACCAGTGGCTATCCCTTGAGTATGCATTACACGCATGCGGGCAATGAGGTTCTGAATATTATGGACCGCCCCTATAAAACGACGATTGTAGAAGAGCACGTCGTTACCGCCCCGAATGAAGAGCGATGGCTGAATCATTTCTGGATCGATGAGCAGACAGGTCAAGTTTGTAAATTCCAGCAGCAATTAGGCCCTTCCTTGCCAATGATCGAAATGACATTCCTTAAGCCCTATTCATCATGAAAATAATATATAGCTTATTGCTCGCAGCCTTGGGGGCTGCCCCTGTTATGGCAGATGTGTCCGTATCTGTTTGGTGGCAAGGTCAACCGACAGCAACAATGACTCATCCCCAGTCCATGCTGTTGAGTGACGCGTTGTTAAACTCGGCAGTCTCTCAGTACGATAATTATTGGCCTGTCGCTCATATTTCTACTCCTGCGCGCCAAAAAGACATTGAGTATCAACAGCAAGCCGTGCTGAAGGATCTCAGATTGCTGGCAACGTACTGGCAGCAGCATGATGAAGCTGAGCTCGCCCATGCCGCTTTACAGTTGAATCAACAGTTACAGCAGTTGCATTTGACAGGGCGTTTCGAATTGCCTGTGGATCCGGATATCAGCCTGGCGCCCTCAGGTGCCAACCCCGTATTGCAGGGGGATTATCAGCTGTATCTTGCCCCTCGCCGTTCGCAAATCTATCTGGCCGGCTTGATTGGTCGCCCTGGCGAGGCCCCGGTTTTGCCTGCGGCAGGGCTGAGAGAGTACTGGAAAAAGCTGGATCGCTTGTCCGGAAGTGATGACACCGGCGCGTATCTGATTTCCCCCAGTGGCAAATCTGAGTGGATCCCCGTTGCCATCTGGAATGAACGCCATGTTGAAGCCATGCCTGGTGCCACTCTGTTTGTCGGTTTTGCTCCGAGTGTGCTGCCTGAGCAATATACAGACTTGAATACACGCATGTTGACGTTGTTAGCGAATCGGATGCCCAAATGACTTATCCAAGACTCTCACTGATTGCCCTGCTGGTATCCTTTGCAACACACGCTGATGCCGACATTTTTGAGCCGTTGGGTCCATCACAAAGTGACTTCGGCGGCGTTGGCTTGCTGCAAATGCCAACCGCCAGAATGGCCAAGACGGGTGAATTCAGTGCCAATTATGTTGATGATGATCAGTACCGTCGCTGGTCTATGTCAGTGCAGCCGTTCGACTGGCTTGAAGCCACTTTGCGTTATACCGACGTAAGAACTCGCCTTTATAACGCGAATCCCGACTTCAGTGGTGACCAGACTTACAAAGACAAGGGCATGGATGTCAAAGTCAGGTTGCTGGAAGAGTCTACCTGGATCCCGAATCTCTCTCTGGGTTTTCGTGACCTGATGGGGACGGGGCTGTTTGACAGTGAGTACATTGTCGGCAGCAAGCGTGTTGGCCCGTTTGATTTTACCCTTGGTATGGGCTGGGGAAATATGGGGGAGAGCGGGAACATTACCAATCCTTTTTGCGAGTGGAAAAATGATTGGTGTTCACGAGATAATGGTTATTCCAGCGGTGGTGGCAAATTTGAAACAAAAAATATGTTCCACGGTAATGCTGCCTTGTTTGGGGGGGTTGAATACCAGACACCTTGGCAGCCACTTCGCCTGAAGCTGGAATATGATGGCAATGATTACAGCAATGAATTTGCCGGGAAGATTGATCATTCATCTCCTATCAATATAGGTGCTGTTTATCGTCTTTTTGATTACATGGACACTCATCTTAGTTATCAGAGGGGAAATACTCTGATGTGGGGTGTTACTCTTCGGACCAACTTTAATGATTTACGTCAGAATCATTTAGATGAGCCTCGCCCTGTGTATATCGCTGAAAAGGCCCCGATAGACTCGTCACACGTTGATTGGCCTGTCATGGCAGGACAGTTTGAAAGCAATGCTGGTTGGAATACAGCATCACTTTATAGTGACCAGTCCACTGTAACCTTGCTGGGTCAACAGCACAAATATAGGGACCAGCAAGAAGCGATCGATCGTACTGCTCTGGTTGCGATTAATCATCTGCCTGACACTGTCGAAGAGTTGAGAGTCATTGAGCGCCAGCGAGATTTCCAGTTGCAAGAGACGGTGATTGATCTCGACTCTGTGCGAAAGGCGAACCAGCCCCAGGTTCTTGGGCAGGAGGCAGTGGTAGAAGAGCATCAAAAAGTACCTGCTCCTGTTCAGGGAACGCTCCGTTACCAATCTGAACCAGAGTGGTTCTCTTATTCATTTGACCCGGCCCTGACGCAATCTTTTGGTGGTCCTGAATCATTTTATATGTATCAGATAGGCATTAATGCCAACAGTGAGCTGCGTCTTTCCGATAAGGATTGGTTACAGGGTACGTTGTTCTTCAATATTGCGAACAATTACGACAAATTTAATTACAAAACACCACCTGCCGACACGGATGCGTTACCGAGAGTACGCACTTGGGTGAGAGAGTATGTCGACTCTTCCAATATTCTGCTGAACAACCTCCAGTTAACACATATGGAGCAACTTGGTCAGGAGTGGTACGGCCAGGCATACGGCGGCTATCTGGAAATGATGTACGCCGGTGTCGGGGGAGAGGTGCTTTATCGTCCTTTCGGTCAGTCATGGGCTCTGGGTCTGGATACCAACTGGGTCAAGCAGCGTGATTGGAACAACACCCTGAAGATGGCTGATTACGACGTTGCTACGGGTCACTTGACTGGCTATTGGCAGTTGCCTTTTATGGACAATGTCACTGCCAAGGTAGCTGTCGGGCGTTATCTGGCTGGTGACCTGGGGGCCACGTTTGATTTCTCCAAGCGCTTTGACTCCGGGATTGTGATGGGGGCATACGCAACCTTGACGGATGTGTCGGCCGAAGAGTATGGGGAAGGCAGTTTTACCAAAGGTATCTACATCACGATTCCCTTTGACTTGATGTTGATTCGTCCCACAACATCCAAGGGAACAATTGGATGGGTTCCTCTGACAAGAGATGGGGGGCAGATGCTCAGCCGTAGCCATACCTTGTATGACATGACCGAACGCCTGCCGCTGTAAGGCTCTTCTCGGTATTGATTCGTTAGTATAATGAGCCGTGATAGTGTTTTCGCTGTCACGGCTTTTTTTTATGCATGATGAGGCATAAATGGGAAGAGAGTGCAGTTTGGTTCAAAAGGTTTTTTGGGGAACATCAGTCTTGTACTGGTTGCTTGGCATGCATTTTTTCATGCACAACCCGGGCGGGGCAGGGCTCTATCTGCCGTTCAATGCCTGGGGCTGGATCTTCGCCAGCCTGGTGATGGCCCTGGGGCTGTGGCATGTGACCCTCAGCCAGCGACTGGTGGTCTCGCCGCTGCTGACTGCCCAGTGGCTGGGGGGGGTCTTGTTGTTGCTGCCCATGGCCTATCCGGGGTTCGAGCTCAAGGACTATGCCATTCCCCGGCTGCTGGGGCTGTTTGCCGGCCTGCTGTTTCTGGCAAGCCTCTATCAGTGGCGATTCGGCCGCGAGGCGCGAGACAGGCTGCTCTATCTGCTGCTGGGGGCCGTCGCCATCGAGGCGCTGCTCGGCCTGGTGCAGTATTACCTGCTGGTGCCGGGCAACTTGATTGGGTACGACACCCAGACCAACCGCCCCTATGGCATCTTCCAGCAACCCAACGTGATGGCGAGCTTCATGGCGACCGGCCTGTCACTGGCCATCTGGCTGGAGCTGCGCGGTGATGCCAACCCCTGGCTCAAGGGGCTGTGCTATGGGGTGATAGTGTCCACCAGCTTGCTGCTGGTGGTATTGCAATCTCGGGTAGGGCAACTGGGCGGGCTGCTGGCTCTGATCCTGCTTGTGCCGCAGCTCTATCGTCAGCGCCAGCTGGGCCGGATGCTGGGATTGGCCGGACTCGGCATCGCCCTGGGCTTGCTGTCCCTCTATGGGTTGGCGGGAGCCAAGCGGGGGCTCGAAATCTACCAGTCCGGCGGCATGCGCTCCATCTATTGGCCCTATGCAGCGAAGCTGATTGCCGAGGCTCCCTGGACCGGCTGGGGCTACGGCAGTTTCGAGTCCGTCTTCCTGCAGCACTATATGGCCGACAAGGCGCAACATCCCGCCATGGTGCAGATCGAATACAACCTGGATCACCCCCACAACGAGTTTCTCTACTGGGCGGTGGAAGGGGGTCTGGCACCCATGCTGGGCATGGTGCTGATGGGCGGGGCCCTGCTGTGGCGTCTGAGCCGGGCGGGCTGGGTCAAGGGCGCCGCCTTGCTTGCGCTGGTGACCCCCATCCTGCTGCATACCCAGACCGAGTACCCGTTTTATCACTCCATCGCCCACTGGTGGGCCTTGCTGCTGCTCGTCCATGTGCTGGATGCAGAGGTGGAGGAGGGGGCCGAGGCCAGCTGGCGGGAGTATACCTACCGCCCCTGGCTGCTGCTGCGTTTCGCGGCCATCGCCATTCCCCTCATCGTGGTGCCCTTTATGCTGACGGCCATCCACACCGCCTGGGTGGTGACCCAGTACGAGCGCGGCGGTTACAAGCAGCCCGCCCTGCTGCTGGACATCGTCAACCCCATGGCCTGGCTGACCCGGGTGGAGTTTGACGTGAATGCGGTGCGCCTCATGGTCGGTCTGCAGGCCAACAACCAGGCGGAGCTTGAAGCCTACCTCGACTGGGGGCAGGCCTTCGTGCGCCATACCCCGAGGGCCAACATCTACGCCAACATGGTGATCGCCCTCAATGCCCTGGGGCGCACGGCGGAGGCGGACAACCTGCGGGCAAGCGCCCTGATGCTCTATCCGGGTGAGCCTTTGCTCACCGTGTCGGCCGCAAGAAAGGTGGCTGCGACCCTGGAGCGCAAGCCCTCTTCGTGAGGGCCGTTTCAATCTGTCTACCATCACGGCCGCCTTTGCGGCCGTGATGGTTCTTGTGCCCGCCTCGTTGAAGGGGGAGGGGCTTCTTGCCAAAGAGGTTCCCGGCCATCCGTTCACCTCGCCCGCGCACCGCGGCCGTTTTGCTGTACAAGGTTGCAGCAAGGGTTTCATCGGCTCGCAAAAATGGGGTTATCTGCTGGACGGCGCAAGCGCCTTGGCTAAGATAACCGTCTTAACGTCTTGTTTGGCAAGGGAGTATGACATGGAGATAGTACTAGGCCCATTAGAGGCCCGCGTGATCGGCTGCCTGATTGAGAAAGAGATCTGCACGCCGGATCAGTACCCTCTCTCGCTCAATGCACTGGTCAATGCCTGCAACCAGAAGAGCAACCGGGAACCCGTGCTGGAGCTCGCCGAGCTGGATATTCGCGCCGTGATCGACGAGCTGATCCGCCGCCGTCTGGTGGTCAATACCGCCGGTTTCAACGCCAGGGTGCCCCGCTATCAGCATCGTTTCTGCAATACCGAGTTCGGCGAGCTGAAGTTCTCGGCCCAGGAGCTCGGCATTATCTGCGAACTCTTGTTGCGTGGTCCGCAGACCCCGGGTGAGCTGCGTTCGCGCACCAACCGGCTGTGCAGCTTTGACGATGTGACCGAAGTGGATGCGGTGCTGGCCACCCTCATCGAACGGGGGCCCTATGTGGTCAAGCTGCCCCGTGAGCCGGGCAAGCGGGAATCCCGCTACGCGCACCTGTTCAGTGGCGAGGTGGATCTGCAGGCGCTGGCCGACGCGGCGCCCGCTGGCAACCTTGTGTCATCGGCGGCAGACAGACTGGCAGCGCTCGAAGAAGAGGTCGAGCACCTCAAGGGGCAGTTGCAGGGGGTGGAAGCCCGTCTGGCCCGGCTGGAAGGCTGAGCCAACAACCTGTCTCCAGAAGGCGCTGCGGCGCCTTTTTTGATGACCGCGCTCCTCCTGCGGCCCGTTGCCCGGTGGCAGGGGCGAGTGCCCTGTCAGCCCTGTCGCTCGCGTACCCATCAAAGGCGCCAGCTTTTTTGCACTATTTCGCGCTTAAGGGTCGAGCCGCCGCCGCTTTCCCGTTAAAATTCCGCCTTTGCACTTGCCCGTGAGTTCTGATGTCAGCCTTCACCCTCTCTTCAGATTGCCATGCCCTGCTGTGCGAGCTGCATTTGCAGCGCGCCGCCAGCACTCGTTACCTGCAAGACACCCTCTATGCCCCGGGCGCACCCGGGCGTGCGCTGCTCGACACCCTCGAACAGTTGCAGCAGTGGGGGCTTGTCCGTCAACGAACGGAGCAGCAGTGGAGTCTGACGGCAGAGGGAACCCTGACCCTGATCCTGGCGGTGCGTGCGGGGGAGTGCCCCATGCCGCAGTGGTCCCGCATCCCCTCGGTCACGGGCTTGGAGCGGGCACAGGAGGTGGTGCGCGAGCTCTGTCTGGGGGAGGCGGGGCAGATCCCGGCCTATTACCAGAGTGCCGAGCTCCTGAGCCTGCTGGATCTGCCCGACGCCCGCCGCCTGCTGCCTGGCTCCAGCCCCGCCTGGCAAACCCTGCTGCTCGAACACTTCGCCCTGCAGACCCTGCTGGATGCCGAGCCGGAGGCGAGCTGGCCGCTGGCGTCCCTGGTCACCCCTTGCGCCCCTGCACTGGCGGCGCGGGTCAAGGTGCTGGCCACCGAGTGGGAGTGGCTCTGCGGACCGCTGACCGGCGAGGTGACCACTCACTGGCCGTCGCTACAACAACTGGCGGAGCGAGAGGATGAACAGCCCCTGGCCGAACGGCTCCAGAGGGCGCTTGGGCAGTGGCAGGTGCAGGAGGGGGCCGGGTCCTGGCCCAGGATGTTCAGCGCCCTGCTCTGGCTCGGCTGGTTGCAGCAGGCGGATCCCGTGCAGGGGAGCGAACAGCGCAAGAAGTGGCAGCGCAGCCTGGGCAATGGCTCCCCCCTGCTGGCGGATCTGCTGGGACAGTGGGCGGGCGATCGTCACGGTCAGGCGGTGGGGCTGTTCGATACCCTGCAACTGCCGCTGGAGGAGCTGCACTGGGGCTATCTCTGGCTCGATCTCTGCGCCCTGGCCCGCCACGGCGAACAGAGTCCCCAGGTGACCATATTGCACAAGTGGGATCTCTCCCACCTGCTGGAGGCCGAGCCGCGCCACCGTCTGATGGCCTTCTGCCAGGATCTGTTGCGGCTCTTGCTGGGGCAGGGGGCGGTGCGTGCCCCGCTGCATTCGCTGCGCGCCTCCCCCCTGGATGAGGACGAGGAGGGGGCACAGGGCGAGGAGGGCAAGGCGCCCGCCTCGGCGAGCTGGCTCAACTGGTTGCAGGGGTTGGGGCGCTCGAGCGGCGTGCGCAAGCCTCAGGAGCGGCTGGTATGGCTGCTCCACGCCGAGGGGCCCGAGCTCGAGTGCAAGATCCAGAAGCAGAGCACCAAGGGGGAGTGGACCGCCGGGCGCCGGGTCGATCCGGCCTTGCTCTCCACCCAGTACGCCAACCTGCTGGACGAGGCGGACTGGGCGCTGGTGCGCACCCTGCAGCGCAATATGGGCAAGCTGCCGCGAGAGGCCTGGCGCCCCCTGGCGGACCACCCCCGCCTGTTCAATGCCAAGGGGCAGAAGCTGCAACTGGCCATCAGCGCCCCCTTGCTGCAGATAGTGCCGGGGGAAGGCGCCCACGACCCGGCGGCCCAGGGCGCCGGCATGAGGGCTCTGCTGAGCCCGGCCGCCGCGGCCCGTGGCGCGCACATCGTGCCCCTGGCCCAGGATCTGTGGCAGCTCATTCTGACGCCGCAGGCGCTGCTCGACAGGCTGCCGGCCCTGGAGGCCATCCCTGCGCTGCCGCCCGCCGGGCTCGACGAGCTCCAGCGCACCCTGGATGCCATCCCGGATCTCCCCTGGCACAGCCAGGTGGCGGGGCTCAAGGGCAACGCCGAGCTGGCCCCCTGGCCCGGCATCCCCTCGGTCCAGCTGGATTGGCAGGAGGGCCAGCTGGTGGTCCAGCTGGTGACCCGGGAGGGGGACCTGCCTCCCTTGCCTCTGGGCAAGGGGGAGGCTATCGTGCGCCAGGGTATCCGGGAGTACCACTACTGGCAGCGGGATCTGGCCGCCGAGAAGGCCGAGGCCCAGCGCCTGCGCAACCAGTTGCCCATCGGTCTGCCGGGCAACGAGTGGAAGCTGGATGGCGAGCAGGCGCTGACCCTGGTCAACGCCCTGCCCGAGCTGGTGGATGCCGGCGTGGTGGTGCACTGGCACCAGGACAGCGCCCGCCTCAAGAGCCTCGACGAGGCGGCCTTGAGCCTGCGCATCGAGCGGCGCCAGGACTGGTTCCAGGTGGAGGGGGCGCTGGCGCTGGACGAGCACCAGATCCTCGATCTTCGCCTCATCCTGCGCCAGCTGACCCCGGGGCAGCGCACCGTCCAGCTCGACGAGAAGACCAGCCTGATGCTGAGCGACAAGCTGGTGGAGCGTCTCACCATGCTGGGGGCCATGCTGGACACCGAGCAGCGCATCAACAACAAGCTGGCCTATCCCCTGGCCCGCCTGTTGTCGGCGGTGACCACCGCCGGGGATGACGCCTGGCACGACTTGCAGCAGGAGTGGCAGCAGGAGGTGGAGTGTGCCCCCGAGCTGTTGACGGCGCTGCGGGACTACCAGAAGGAGGGGGTGCGCTGGATGGCGACCCTGGCCCACCACGGCTTCGGCGCCTGCCTCGCCGACGACATGGGCCTGGGCAAGACGTTGCAGGCGCTCATGGTGCTGCGCATGCGCCAGCATCTCGGCCCCGCCCTGGTGGTGGTACCCAAGTCAGTGGTCACCAACTGGCAGGAGGAGGTGGCGCGGTTCGCCCCCGAGCTGGAGGTGGTGGTGTTCGAGCACCCCGCCGAGCGGGCGACCCTGATCCAGCAGGCCAGGGCCGGGCAGATCATCCTGGTGAACTACGGCATGCTCGGCAGCCTCTCCCAGGCGCTCAAGTCCCGCCACTGGGCGAGCATGGTGCTGGACGAGGCGCAGCAGATCAAGAATGCCGGCACCCAGCGTGCCAAACTGCTGTTCCAGCTCGACGGGGATTTTCGCCTGGCCCTCTCCGGCACCCCCATCGAGAACCACCTCGGCGAGCTGTGGAGCCTGTTCACCTTCATCAACCCGGGTCTGCTCGGCAGCCTCGGCGAGTTCAAGCGCCGCTTCGGCAAGGCGGTGAAGGATCCCCGCCACATGGCGATGCTGCGGGCGGTGATCAGCCCCTTCATCCTGCGCCGCCTCAAGCAGCAGGTGTTGACCGAGCTGCCGGACAAGACCGAGATCATCCACCACATCAGCCTCTCCCCCGAGGAGCGCCAGCTCTACGAGGCGACAAGGCGCGAGGTGGTGCAGCAGGTGCAGAGCGCCGATGGCCGCGCCCTGATGCACGTGCTGAGCGGCCTGACCCGGCTGCGGCGCCTCTGCTGCTCGCCCCAGCTGGTGATGCCGGAGTGGTCCCAGACCAGCAGCAAACTGGACGAGGCGATGAACCTGCTGGAGGAGGCCATCGACGGCGGCCACCGGGTGCTGGTGTTCAGCCAGTTCGTCGATCTCCTGAGCCTGCTGCGCGCGCGCATCGCGCAGAAGCAGTGGGACTACTGCTATCTGGACGGCGGCTGCTCCGCCAAGTCCCGTCAGGAGTCCATCCTGCGTTTTCGCCACGAAGCGGTGCCCCTGTTCCTCATCAGTCTCAAGGCGGGGGGCACGGGCCTCAACCTGACCCAGGCCGACACCGTGCTGCACCTCGATCCCTGGTGGAACCCGGCGGTGGAGGATCAGGCGAGCGATCGGGCGCACCGCATGGGCCAGACCCAGCCGGTGACCGTCTATCGCCTGGTGTGCGAGCAGACGGTGGAGGAGAAGATAGTGGCGCTGCACGACGAGAAGCGGGCACTGGCCGACGGCCTCCTGAGCGGCCAGTCCGAGGTGAAGGGGCTGGATGTGGAGAGCCTGCGGGCACTGCTGATGAGCTGACGGCGGGCTGTCGCTCGATGTGACAAGGGGAGCATCCGTGATGCTCCCCTTGTCGTTTGTGGCGGTGCCGAGCCTGCGCTACCCCTGATAGAGGTAGAGGTGCAGCCGCTCTATGATGGGGTCACCGCCAATCTTGCGATCCCGGCGTGCCTGGCGCAGCTTGGGCGGGTAGTGGCCCAGATGGGTGACGGCCGGCTGGGTATCGGAGCAGAGCAGCAGGGGGAGGCTCGCCTTGATCTGCTGCTTGCGGGGCTCCCGGTCCTGCCAGAGCAGGTTGATCATGGGGTGGGTCTTGACCGGCCTGCGGATCCGCAGGGCGGCATCCGCCGGCAGGCGGCGAATGTCGTATACCTCCTGATCCACCATCTTGCTCCACTCTTCGTTGTCAAAGAGCGCCGGTACATATCGGCGGCTGCGCTCCAGCATCTCCAGTACCTGCTCCCGGCTGAGGCGGCTGATGCTCTGCTTGTCGGCCCAGGTGAAGCCCAGCGAATGGAGATCCCCCTGAAGCCAGGTCAGCTTGCGATAGACCTGCAGGGTGATGACACCGGGCAGGGCGCCGTGCACCAGCTCGAACTTCTCGTCCCGCCCGCCCGCCGCCTGCACCATGGCCTTGAAGGCGAGCTTGTGCGCGTTGATCTCCTCGATGACGGGGGCCAGCTCCCTGGCGCTGGCGGCAGGAAAGCGCAGCCAGCCGGGCAGACGGTGGGTCGCCTTGGTGGAGCAGCCGGGGCGGGCGCAGTGGTCCTGAAAGGCGGCGAGGGTGGCGGCAAGGGCCGCCTCGCCCGAGAGATAGCCCACCTCGATGGCCTCGATGGGCTCATGCTCTTCCCCCTGGGCCACGGCCGGGAGGGGATAGACATGAGCCTCCAGCAGGTCGAGCTGGCCCAGTTGCCGGGCAAGGCGTGCCAGCGACGCCTCCAGCAGGGCCATCTGTTGACGCAGGGTGGCGGCGGGGGTAAAGGTGTCCATCGGCAGATCCTGTGTGTGCCGCTCCCCTGTTCAGCATGATATTGGGGCAGTGTGGGGAGGCAGCATGATAAACCACTGTATAAATAACCATACCAGTATGATGGCAGGGTGCCAAGTGTCCGGTGCCACCCTGACGATGGGGGTGACATGGGGGCATCCGGTTCAGGTTGCCTGTTCGTAACTTTTTGTTAAATAACGATCTTGTTGCGATCTATTTGTTAACAAACCCTGGTGGCCGAGAGTTTGCACCCTGCTGACTCGGCGTCGTGCCGTGCATAGCTAGCGTGGGAAAGTGCATAGTTAGAAGTGGGTGGCGCAGGAGAAAATGCTGCCAGGTTGAAAGGGGGAAAGTTTCAGCATTATTTCATTTTAAAATCATATGGTTATGGTTATTGCCCTGGCGATATCAACCATTACTTTTACTAATGTCATGTATCAAAATTCGTCAATTGAGGCACCTCCCCGCCCTGACTAAGCTTTGCGCATCAAATCCGAGCCTTGCGCAGAACGAGAGAGAGGAGCCATATCATGGCCAACATGACTTATACCGAAGCCGGTTACCAGCATTCCAGCGAATCGAATCTGGTTGCTCGCGTCAAGATGACCGTCCTGACCTGGCTGGAACGCAGCCGCAGCCGTCGCCAGCTCTCCGAGCTGCCCGCCTACCTGCTCAAGGACATCGGTCTGAACGAAGCCGACCGCTATCAAGAGACCACCAAGCCGTTCTGGCGTGGTTGATCAGCCGGGCATGGATGCCTTGTTTTTCTGCTGATCCCAGGGGCATTCTGCCCACCCGTCTGCCGAAGGCATGCTGTCTTCACCTGCCGATACCCGTTCACCACTTTCCCTCTCCCGTGTTTCCCCTCGCTTGATCCTGTTGCATGAGTTGTCACTCATTTTCGCCACTTTTGTATCCTTACTGTTTGAATTTGTTTAAAAACTGATTTTAAGCCCGGTTGCCTTGCGTATAATCCGGCCATGGCATTCCAGACTAAAGGGTGAGACGGATGATTCCCCAGCATGACTTTTTGGCCCTGACGCGCCGCCATGAGTGGCAGCTCGAGCCTTTCGCCTTCAATCTGACCGACGGTACCCGGGTGAGCGTGTGGGATACCGGCGTGATCTGCCTGGAACCCGCTTCCGAGGCGGGGCAACCCGGGCACAAGGACATCGTCCTCTCCTGCGGCATCCACGGCAACGAGACCGCCCCCATCGAGATCTGCAACCAGTTGCTGACCCGGTTGCTCGCAGAGGAGCTCAAGGTTCGTCACCGGGTGCTCTTCCTCTTTGGCAACCCCGCCGCCATGAACCAGGGGGTGAGGGAGGTGGAAGAGAACATGAACCGCCTCTTCTCGGGCGCCCACAGCAAGGGGGAGGGGCTGTGCAACCGGGAGCGCATCCGCGCCATGCGTCTGGAGCAGTATGTGAGCCGCTTCTTTGCCGACTCGGCCAGGCCCCGTTACCACTACGATCTCCATACCGCCATTCGCGGCTCGCGCCACGAGAAGTTTGCCGTCTATCCCTTCCCCCACGAACGCCCCCACTGCAAGGAACAGGTACGTTTCCTCGGTGCCTGCGGCGTGCGCACCATACTGCTCTCGAGCGGCCCGACCACCACCTTCAGCTATTACAGCTCGCACCAGCACGGCGCCCATGCCTTTACGGTGGAGCTGGGCAAGGTGCGGCCCTTCGGTGAAAACGACATGACCCGCTTCATCGAGGTGCGCCAGACATTGCAGGAGCTGGTGACCCGGGATGAGGTGGCCCTCGAGCCATGGCGAGCCGATGACTTCACCCTTTTTGCCATAGATCGGGTGATCAACAAGCAGTCGGAGCAGTTCCGCTTCCTGTTTGCCAGCGATGTGGACAATTTCACCGAATTTCCCCAGGGTTTTGTGCTGGCAGAAGATGGGGATCGGCAATACAGGGTAGAGAAACCGCGGGAGGCGGTGGTCTTCCCCAACGCCAACGTGGCCATCGGACAGCGCACCATGCTGCTGGTGGTACCCACCCGTCTGTGGGAGTGAATTGACGCCTTTTTGTCATGCTGATCCTGCGCCACGGGCGGTGGCAAGCAGCATGGCGGTGATGGGTATGATCCCGAACTCGATATGACAGGGAGCCTGAACAGGCTCCCTTCTTTGTTTCTGCTCGCCGAAAATTCCGATTACCTTCGAAAATAAAAGAAGTTTCTACTGGTCTTACCTGGATGAATCTCGTTGCCCTTTGGTTAACATGTTGTTTACATTTTAAATGTCACCTCATGGTGGTGACGCTGACAACGGCAAGGAGCCAGTTATGACCCATGTCGACATCCCCTTCCTTCGTTACCTCGATGAGGAGGGGCGCCCGGTCGCGACACTGCCGACCTGGCTGGACAAGGCGATGCTGCACACCTTCTACCGCAACATGGTGATGGTGCGCAGTTACGACAAGAAAGCGATAGCACTGCAGCGAACCGGCAAACTCGGCACTTTTCCCTCCCATCTCGGGGCGGAAGCGGTGGGGATCGGGGTCGGGCTCGCCATGCAGCCAGAGGATGTCTATGTGCCCTACTACCGGGACATGCCCACTCTCTACGTGAGGGGCGTGCCCATGGAGCAGAACCTGCAGTATTGGGGCGGCGATGAACGGGGCAGTGTCTTCTACAAGGCCGATGGCGAGTTGTCGGAAGACTTGCCCATCTGCGTTCCCATCGCCACCCAGATCACCCATGCTGCCGGCATCGCGGCCGCCTTCAAGCTGCGCAACCAGCCCAGGGTCGCCGTGGTGACCATCGGCGATGGCGGCACCTCCAAGGGAGACTTCCTCGAGGGGCTCAACTGTGCCGGTGTCTGGCATCTCCCCATGGTGATGATCATCAACAACAACCAGTGGGCCATCTCGGTGCCGCGCAAGTTGCAGTCGAGCGCGCCCACCCTGGCCCAGAAGGGCATAGGAGCCGGGGTGCGCAGCCTTCAGGTGGACGGCAATGACGTGGTGGCGGTCTATGAGGCGACCCGCGCCGCCGTCGAGCGGGCTCGCAGCGGCAAGGGGCCGACGCTCATCGAAGCCGTCAGCTACCGGCTCGGGGATCACACTACCGCCGATGATGCGACTCGCTATCGTGACGGCGCCGAGGTGGAAGCGGCCTGGGCCAGGGAACCGGTCAAGCGGCTGCGCCAGTTCATGTTTGAACGGGGCTGGTGGGACGAGCAGCAGGAACAAGCGCTGCTGGCAGAGGCGGGCCGGGAAGTGGAACGCGCCGTTGCCGCCTACGAGGCCATCACGCCCCAGGCGCCGGAGACCCTGCTCGATTACCAGTTTGCCGAGCTGCCGAAGGCCTATCTTGCCCAGCGCCAGCGCATCATCGCCAAGGGCATGCAGCAGAGCGGGGAGGGACTATGAGCGATATCACGCTGCTCGAAGCGATCAATCTGGCGTTGCACCACGAGATGGCACGCGATCCTGATGTGGTGGTACTGGGGGAGGATGTGGGGGTCAACGGCGGTGTGTTTCGCGCCACCGTGGGGCTTCGCGATAAATTCGGGTTCAAGCGGGTCATCGATACGCCGCTGGCCGAAGGGCTCATCGCCGGGGTGGCGGTGGGCATGGCGACCCAGGGGCTCAAACCCGTGGCCGAATTCCAGTTCCAGGGCTTCATCTTCCCGGGCATGGAGCAGATCATCTGCCAGGCGGCGCGGATGCGAAACCGGACCCGTGGCCGCGTCACCTGTCCTATCGTCTACCGCTCCCCCTATGGTGCCGGCATCCATTCACCCGAGCACCACAGCGAGAGCGTCGAGGCCCTGTTTGCCCATATCCCCGGGCTGCGGGTCGTGATCCCTTCGAGCCCGAAGCGGGCTTACGGCCTGCTGCTGTCGGCCATTCGGGACCCGGATCCCGTGATGTTCTTCGAGCCGGATCGCATCTATCGCTCGATGAAGTCGGATGTGGTGGATGACGGCATCGGCCTGCCGCTGGATGTCTGCTTCACCCTGCGTCCCGGCCGGGACATCACTGTGGTGGCCTGGGGAGCCTGCATCCAGGAAGTCATGCGCGCGGCGCACCTGCTGGCGGAGCAGGACATCCAGTGCGAGGTGCTGGATCTTGCCACCATCAAACCCCTGGATATGGAGAGCATCCTGACCTCGGTACGCAAGACCGGGAGGCTGCTGGTGGTACACGAAGCCTGTGGCAGTTTCGGGGTGGGTGCCGAAATCGTGTCCCAGGTGACCGAAGAGGCGATGACTGCCCTCAAGGCGCCGCCAAGACGCCTCACCGGCGTGGATGCCGCCGTCCCCTACTATCGCAACGAGGAGTATTACCTCATCACCGAGCAGGAGATCGCGCAGGCGGCTCGGCAACTGATGGAGAACCAGTGGCTATGACGCGCGACAGGTACGGATGCGCAAGTGCCTGGGCCACAGGGCTCCATGGTGTCTGTCAATGTTTGGTGATGTCCCAGCAGAGGGAGAGCAGGTCATGAAATTTTTCAAATTGCCGGATCTGGGCGAAGGACTGGCCGAGGCCGAGATCGTCGAGTGGAAGGTGAGCGCCGGTGATACGGTGCAGGTAGATCAGGTACTGCTGTCGGTGGAGACAGCCAAGGCGCTGGTGGATGTGCCCTCACCGGTGGCCGGGGTCATCGCCAGATTGTGCGGGCAGGAGGGGGACATCCTCCACATCGGGGCACCGCTGGTGGAGTTTGAAGGGGGCGAGGATGACGGCACCGTCGTTGGCAAGGTCAGCGCCCATCAGCAGCATATCGAGGATCATTTCGTGGTGGGGGCCATGGCGCCCGGCGGCACGCTGGTGCAAGCCATGCCAGCGGTACGTCTGCTGGCGCAAAAACTGGGACTGGACATCGACAAGGTCAAGGGAACCGGCAGTGCTGGCATGGTGACCGAGCAGGATGTGCAACAGGCGTTCGAGGCCCAGCAGGAGAGCGGCAACGAATTCCTGAAAGGCTCGCGCCGGGCCATGGCCAAGGCGATGGAGCTCTCGCACCGGACTGTGGTGCCGGTGAGCATCACCGACGAAGTGGACTTGCGCCACTGGCGCCCGGATGAAGATGTGACGGTGCGCCTCATCAAGGCGATCGGCGTGGCGTGTCGGGCCGAACCCTCCATGAATGCGTGGTTTGACGGAGAGACCCTGTCGCGGCGTCTGTTCAGGGAGGTCAATGTGGCCATCGCGGTCGACTCCAAGCATGGGCTCTATGTGCCCGTGATGGAGAACGTGGCAGAGCGGGACCCGGCTGACATACGGCAGGGGCTGGATCGGATGATCGCCGATGTGAAGGCCCGTGCCGTGCCGCGGGAAATGCTGCAGGGGGCAACCATCACCCTCACCAACTTTGGCGCCATCGCTGGCCGTTACGCCAGCCCCATCGTCACGCCACCCCAGGTGGCCATCATAGGAGCGGGCAAGTTGTTCGAGAAGGTGGTGTTCATCCACGGCGAGGCGCGCCCGGTGCGTGCACTTCCCCTGTCGATGACGTTTGACCACAGAGCCTGCACCGGTGGAGAGGCGGCTCGCTTCCTCAAAGCCCTGGTCCAGGCACTGGAGTCGGCACAAGTCTAAACCGCCGTACCCCGCTGCTGGCGGGGTACAAATTTGTTTGCGTAATCGACAAAGGCACGTATAATCTCAACCAGCTTGAAAGGGCGATAGTTATGTCAATGAATATGATGTTTTACATCTTTTCCTGTTGTTCATAAGTAATCCCGTTTTTTGAGCTTTACCCGCTGAAAAGCATAAGTAATTATTTTGAATACAGGTTTAAAGATATGTCTAACATGATCACCGGTACCGTTAAGTTTTTCAACGAAACCAAAGGTTTTGGCTTCATCCAGCAAGAAAACGGCCCGGACGTTTTCGTTCACTTCAGCGCCATCCAAGGTAACGGCTTCCGTACCCTGGCTGAAGGTCAGCGCGTACAGTTCTCTGTGACCCAAGGTCAAAAAGGCCCGCAGGCTGAGAACGTAACTGCTCTGTAATTCTTGCAGAATTTAAGAAAGCCGTGGTACCTCTGGTGCCACGGCTTTTTGTTTTCATGGCTTCTCAATACGCGTCATGACCCTGATCTCCTCCCTCTTGCTGACCGTGGCGTTGACCGGTCAGGCCAGCACGCCAACGCCGGATCCTGCGGTGAATGATGCCGTGTCCGTGTGTCAACAGTTTGTACATGTTCGTCTGGGAAACGCGGTGAAACCCGATGAGATCAGGGTACAGCCGGTGCCAAAACGGGCGGGAGAGTGGCTGGTCGATGGCAAGATAAAAGGACCCGAAGGTCCTTTGCTGTTTGCTTGTCTGCTGCGGCAAGGAGAGCGCTGGGAGTTGCTCAACTTCTCGCTCTGGGCACCACAACCGCTCAATTCGGCTTGAGTGCAACCAGCAGGTGTTGGAGATGCTCCAGCATGGTCATGCCGAAAGGGGTCAGATAGCCGCCATCTACCGCGGTGATCAGGCCCTGGCTGTGCAGGCGCGCTGCCGCCTGGCAAAGCGCTTCCGACATGTCGCTGCGCAGCTTGATCCCCAGGCTCATGTTGGCCGGATCAAAACACGCCAGTATTTTCAGCTCATTCACAAAATCGTCAGAAACCTGGTTGATCCCACTCATGGATGCACTCCTTACGCTAAAGATGTATGCAACCTAGCATCCCCGGTGCCTCTTTAGTGGGCGCTGGCTCAAACAATTGGCCTTTATCGGGGCCGCTCTGGTTCAAACGCTGCTTTTTTGGACGCTATCTATCACCGGCCCGGCTGGACGCAAACGCCCCAGCAAGGCAAACATGCTAGAATGGCACCCTCGTTCACCCTCATGACCAGGCGTGATGCCAGGTCATCTTGTTCAAGGCGCGTCTCATGATCACTGTTACTCTGGTCTCTCTGCTGCACTCTCTGGGTCCCCGTTTTCCTGTTTATGCTCCCTCCTTGCTGCTCCCTCTCCTGGCGCAACATCAAGGAGATCTCTGGCTGCCGGCCATTCGTGGGGAAGACGTGACAACCCTGCGCCAGCATGGCAAGGATGTCCAGAGTCTGGCTACCTTGTCGGCAGGCTGGTGCGAGTTCGCGGCCCAGAGCAAAGAGACGCCGGAGCTCGATGCGCTGGCAAGCTACGATGAGGAGATGCTGGACAACCTGCAGATGTACTGGCGCCACCCGAGCAAGATAAACAGCCCGATCACCGATAACCTGTTCGAGCTGCGCCGCGAGGTGGTGGACGAGGCCCATGGCGGCAAGCTGGTTGCTGCCTGGAGTACCGCCCAGCAAGCACGGCTTGAGCAGATCATGGTGGGGGTCGCTGCGGGGCGGGATCAGCTCTGCTTTGTGGAAGTGGAGTCCGCCTATTGGCTGAGGGAGCGACTGGGTGAGACCGCGGGACTCCGGCTGTTGACCCCCGAGCTGGGGTGAGGCGATGGAAAGACGGATGACCCATTACTCCTGCTGGACAAGGGGTCGGCAAGATGTGAACATGTCGCCCTTTAATGAACGAGAGACTTGACCGATGAGCTATGAACTTAGCGACACCGAGCGCAATGCCGCGCTGCAACTGAACGCCGATTACCGCTTTGATCACTTCATCAGCAAGCTGGTCGAGCACGAAGAGCTGTTTGTCCTGACCGACGAACACGGCGTCATGATGCTGACGACCGAAGAGGAAGACTGCATCCCGGTATGGCCGCATCCCGACTACGCCAAGGCCTGGGCCGAAGGGGAGTGGGCCGAGTGCAAGCCGCAATCCATCACCCTCAAGGTGTGGCTGGATCGCTGGGTGGACGGCATGGAGCAGGATGATCTCTGCGTGGCCGTGTTCCCGACGCCGGATCAGGAAGGGATTGTGCTGGACCCGGCCGACGTCGCCGACGCCATTGCGCAAAAGCAGGCCAAACGCAGCTGAATGCCCTTTGCCTGGCGCCATCCCGGTTGTAACAAAGACCCCGCCAATGTGCGGGGTCTTTTGTTTTGGGGATGACGGTGCCAGCTGCCCTATTTTTGCTGGTAGGTGGTATCCGTGATGGTCACCGGCGGGAAGGTCTGCCCCCCTTTGATGGCGGCCCGGGTCTGCGCCTTTGCCGCTTCGTCAATCCAGAGCAGGCCGCCGAAGCTGTAACCCGAGTTGGAGCCGTCAAGGGGCCAGTAGAGCAAGTCGCTCTGGGGGGTTGCCGGCACCTTGGGCAGGCGTACCCAGCGCCAGGCGCCGGCCCGGGTATAGGGCACCTGATAGGCGGGGACGAAGCTGGCGAGCTCATAGAGTCGCTGCTGGATCTGGCGGGAGAGGTCGGCCTTCTTGCCGAAATCGAACGCCTTGTCGTATTGCTCCACCAGGGCCGAGATCCTGTCGTCATCGATGTTCATGATGTTGTTGGTCTGGGGCTTGTTGGCATTGACCCTGTGGAAGTGTTCCCAATAGGCGGGATAGCGACCGCCGCTCCAGGCCATCCAGGCACTCTGGTGTTTTTTCTCCAGCATGGATTTGAAGCCGGCAGACGCATCCATCAGATTGAGCTCGAGGTTGAGCCCCGCCTTTTTTGCCTCTTCCCGCAGCAGGGTGAGGCGCTGGGCATGCTCCGCCGTGGTGTAGGTGATGCTGAGGGAGAGGGGCTGGCCCTTGTCGTTTCGCAAGATGCCATCCGGCCCGGTCTTGGTAAAGCCGGCCTTGGCAAAGAATTCGCGAGCAAGGGCGGGATCGAAGGGGCGCGCCTTGAGGTCGGTATTGGTGAAATCTCCCTGGCCCGAGCCATAGGTGTTGAGACGCTGGTAGTCCCCCCGCAGCAGGGTTGCGATCATCTTGTCCAGGGCGAGGGCGTGCTGGATGCCGAGTCTGACGTCGAGATTGCTCAGCAAGGGATCGGCGGTGTTGAGATAGAGCCCCATGGGGGGCTGAGGCGTCTGGTTGTAGAACCAGAGCCGCTCGATATAGCCCTTCTCGAATTCGGCGGTCTTGCTCTTGTCGTGCCACCAGTTGGGCATCACGAGGGGGAAGGTATCGAGCTCACCGCGCAGGAAGTGCTGCCAGGCGATGTTCTGATCCCTGAGCACCTTGATCTCGATGCGATCCGGATTGAAGCGGTGCTGGAAGTAGCGCTCGTCGTTCCCCCACCAATCCTTGACCCGGTCGAAGGTAACCGACTTGCCCTTCTTGAGCTCGCCAATCTGGTAGGGGCCGGTGACCGGCAGCACCTTCCAGTTGTACTCCTTGACCCAGTTGGCGGTCAGCTTGATGGCGTGGCTGGGCTCCGGGGTGAAGGGGAGAGCTTCGAGCAGATCTTCCCGGCTCTTCTCGGTGCCGCTGGTGATGGCGAGGGTGTGATCGTCAAACTTGGTCACTTCGCTTATCTGGGTGCTGTAGTAGTTGTTGTACCAGGGGTCGTTGATCTCCTTGCTGCGCATCATCTTGAGGGTGAAGACCCAGTCGTCCGCAGTGACGGGCTGGCCGTCCGACCAGCGGGCCTTGGGGTTGATGCGAAAATAGAGCGTCTTGTTATCCGCGCCGAAAGCCCACTGGTTGGCCAGCATGGGGATGGGATTGCGCGTCACGGGATGGGTGCTCAGGAGCGGCAGGTTGGTCTCGCGCACGTAGGCTGCAAAACCGCCGTTGGAATCCGGCCCGTATTTGCGCAAGGTGAGCGGAAAGCTCGACATGAAATCCCGGAAGGTGCCGCCTCGCTTGGCCTCGGGGTCTGCATAGACGGGGTCGGTGTCGTTGCTCTCCCATTTGAGATCTGCCGGCAGGGTGGCACTCCAGCCGAACGGGCTCCAGCAGAAGGGGAGCAGCATGGCCGTGACCCGCATGATGCCTGGTAAAGAGGGGATGATCGAAAATGACGGATGACGCATGTCCTTGCTCTCCTGATGATGGCGTCCTGCCGAAATAACGGGGTGGGCCCAAGAGGGCCTGACCCATGATGGGAAGTTTCCTGGGCGAGGTCAATCCTCGGTTTGGGTCTTCAAGAAGCGCATCTTGCCCCCCAGCAGATGCACCACGAAGCCGAGCAGCACCAGACCCGAGCCCAGCCATTGCAGGGGAGTGGGGTGTTCATCAAGCAGCAGGGCGGCGGCCACCATGCCGACACAGGGCACCAGCAGGGAGAGGGGGGCAACCTGGGCCACCGGATAGCGCATCAGCAGCCTCCCCCACAGGCCATAACCGAGCCAGGTGGCGATAAACGAGAGATAGAGCACGCACAAGACGCCCTGCCAACGGATGTTGAGCAGGCTGCTCGCGATGAGTTCGGGCCCCTCGAACAACCAGGAGAGCGCGAAGAAGGGCAGGATGGGCACCAGCCCGCCCCAGGCGACCAGGCTTGGCAGAGAGGTGCGATAGCGCAGACCTATCTGGCGATTGATGACGTTGCCAAGGCCCCAGCAGGCGGCTGCGCACAGCGTCAGCACAAACCCGATGAGGGTGAGGTTGCCCTCGCCATGGGTGGCGATGAGATAAAGACCTGCTCCCGCCAGCGGCAGTGCCACCCAGTGGTGGGGCTGCCAGCGCTCTCCCAGCCAGATCATGGCGAACAGCAGGGTGAAGACCACCTGGGATTGCAGCACCAGGGAGGCCATGCCAGCGGGCATGCCGAATTTCATGGCGCAGAACAGGAAGGCAAACTGGCCCAGGCTGATGGCACCGCCATAGGCCAGCAGCCAGCGCCAGGGCATGGCAGGCCTGGGGACCAGCAGAATGGCGGGGAAGACGACTCCGACGAAACGCAGTGCTCCCAGCAGCAGTGGGGGGATGCCTTCCAGCCCCCACTTGATGGCAACGAAGTTGAGTCCCCAGCAGAGAATGACCAGGGCGGCCAGACACTTGTCCTTGGTTTGCATGCAGCATCCTTGTTTGAGCGGCGCCGGCACGGCAGGGCGCCGAAGGGGTCGAGCATACCTGCTACAGGGTGGGCACCGTCAAGGGCGCAGGTGTCTGCCGGGCGAGTGAGGGCGGGCTAAGCTAAAAGTGATAGCCCGGATTGACGGGCTGGCGTCGATGGCTGACCGGAGGTGTTCCATGAGCGACCATACCCTGCTGCCCCATGGTGAAGACTTGCGCCGCGCGGTGCGCTGGCTCAGCGAACACCATCAACACGACATCCGGGCCATCGAAGAGGCCTGCCTGCGCTTCGATCTCTCCCCGCTGGATGAGGAGTTCCTGATTCGCCATTGCCGTGAGCAGCCGCCAACAAGCCGGACAGGTTAGACGAAGTTGGCCAGGTTGATGCCAAACTCCTTGGGGTCCACCGTGCTCTCTATGGTCTCCTGAACCCCGTTTTTGGCGAGATCCAGCCACTGCACCTCGAGATAATGGCGATGGCCTGCGTGATAGATCACCTTGACCACGGGCTTGAGCGGTTGCTGTTCGTTGCGCTGCATCACGATGGCCAGGCGCTGGTTGGAGAGCTGCACCAGGGTACCCACCGGATAGACCCCCATGCACTTGATGAACCTGGTTACCAGGTCGGCATCAAAATGCAGATCAACCCCCTTGAGCAGAATGCGAAACGCCTGGGTTGGCTGCATGCCCTGTTTGTATACCCTGTCTGCCGTCACCGCATCGTAGACATCGACGATGCCGCTCATGCGGGTGTAGAGGGAGAGCTGATCCCCCTTGAGGCGCCGCGGGTAGCCGGTGCCATCGATCCGCTCGTGATGGTTGGCGGCCACCTCCAGCATGATGGGGGTGATGCCGGCGGTGGCGGCCAGGATGTCGTGGCTGTGGACCACGTGCTCGCGCATCACCTCCAGCTCCTTATCGGTGAGCTTGCCCGGTTTGTTGAGCACCTCGTCCGGGGTCATGATCTTGCCCACGTCGTGGAGCAGGCCACCGAGGGTCAGCTCCTTGAGCACGCTGCGATCCAGCCCCAGGTAGCGGCCGAAGTTCGCCAGGAGGATGGCGACATTCATGGAGTGCTCCATCAGGTAGGCATCCTTGGCACGGATCCGCGCCAGACAGAGCATGGCATCGCCGTGGGTGAACATGGTATCGACCATCTCTTCGGCCACGGCGGCAAGGGGCGTGATGTCGATGGGCTCTCCGGCCTTGAGATGGCGAATGAACTTGCCCTGGAGTTCACGCGCCTCCTGATAGAGCCGACGGATCTTGAGCTCGCGCCCTTCACCACTGCCGATTTGACGAGAGGAGCCCGCCCCGTTTGTCACCACATCCGCCGGGCTTGCCGTGCCCCCTCCCGGCAGCTTGCTGCGGGCAAGATCCACCCGCACCGTCAGCACGCCGCGCCGGATCAGCGCCTCCACCTGCTGGGGGTTGGTCACCATGCCGGTCTGGGCAATCTCCATGGCGCCGGTCTGGCTGGCAATGGCAATGACGTACATGCCAGGTTTTAGCTGGCTGACGGGGATGACGGGGTGAGACTTCGTCGGCTTCATGGGTACATCCTGGGCTTATTATTATGTGTGATGTCGGTCTGCTGACGGCAGTCTATCACTGGCACATCATGGCGTCAGGCGCCATCTTGAGTCCCTGTCGCTTAGTACTGGTGTTGTCGGGTCTGACCGATATAATGTCGCCCCCAATCATGATGGATTCCGAGGTTTTTGCATGCGGCTCGACAAATTTCTTTGCGATTGCTCCGATTTGACCCGTTCCCAGGCGGGCAAGCTGATCCGTCAGGGGGAAGTGCTGGTAGACGGCGTGCTGGTCAAGCAGCCCGCCTTTCACATCAATGAGCAACACCAGATCGAGTTTGACGGTGTGACCTTGACCCTGAACCTGCAGAATCGCTACTTCATGCTGCACAAGCCGGAAGGATATGTCTGCTCCAACGAGGACCCGGATCACGCCACCGTGTTCCACCTGCTCGACGAGCCGGCCATGGGTAAACTGCACGTGGTGGGGCGCCTCGATCTCGATACCACCGGGCTGGTGCTGATCACCGATGACGGCCAGTGGTCCCATCGCATCACGTCGCCCCGGCACGAGTGTGCGAAGACCTACCACGTCTGGCTGGCTGATCCCGTGAGTGAAGAGGCCATCTCGCTCTTTGCCGACGGTATCTACCTGCGCAACGAGAACGACAAGACCCGCCCTGCGGAGCTGGAAATCCTGGACGAGCGGGAAGCACGCCTGACCATCCACGAGGGCAAGTATCACCAGGTGAAGCGGATGTTCGCCGCCATCGGCAACAAGGTGGTCGGGCTGCATCGGGAACGCATCGGCGATCTGGCTCTGGACGATGAGCTGGCACCGGGGGAATACCGGGAGCTGACCGAAGAGGAAGTGGCTCTGTTCTAGGGGCGCGATCGCCTCTCTCCCTGTCCGGCAAGGGGGAGCATCGGCGGCTCAGTGTCGCCGATGGGCGTGTTGGTCCTTCCTGCAGGATAGACGGGGCTCAGTTCCCCATTCCCAGCACCAGGGCCGTGCCCAGGGTGGCCAGCAGGGCTCCGGCCCAGGCGGGGAGCGAGGGACGCATCCCCGAGTGCCACCACAGCAAGGGCAGCAGAATGACCGGTGTGGTGGAAGACAAGATGGCCACCATGCCCACATCTCCCTGACGCAGGGCCACCAGGATCAGGGTCATTCCCAGCGTCATCGCCAGAAATCCGTTGATGCCTATCATGCCGAGCACCTGCCGGTTGATGGGGTTGTGCGGCATGGCGAGCGGCAGGCGCAGCGCCCGCAAGACGCAGTGTGCCAAGAGGGCGCTGGCCATGCGCACGCCGGAAGCGCTCACCGCGTCCACGGTGCCGCTCATCATCACCGGCTTGGCGATGATGGCTCCGAGGCTCTGGCACAGGGCTGCGGTGAGGCCAAGGGCTATGCCGACCACGAGGCGGCCGCGCACCTGCTCCCATTCGTTCTGCTGGTTGTCGCCACGACGACCAAACAGAATGGCGAGCATGACCCCGGCCAGGACCAGCAAGGCGCCTGGCAGGCGCCAACCATCGAGCCGCTCGCCAAAGAGCCAGAGCCCAAGCAGGGCGGAGAAGAGGGCGTGGCAGGAGAAGAGCAGACCGCTGCGCCTGGGGCCGAGTCGGTTCATGCAGGCAAAGAGGGCGGTGTCGCCGACGAAGATGCCGATGAGGCCGGAGAGGGCCAGCAGGGGAAGGGCGCTCTCGGTGAGGGTCTGCCAGCCTCCCGTCACCAGACTTGCGCTGGCCAGCATCAGGCTGACCAGGAACATCCGCCAGCGGCTGTAGGCAAAGGCCCCCAGATGGCGAGCCGGTTTGACGGAGATGAGGGCGGCGATCGCCCATAAACTGGCGGCAGCCAGCGCCAGCCATTCGTAACCCATAAAGACCCCTGAAACGGTAGACGACAACCGGACTTGCAGGCGACACATCGCCCCGGGCCGATTGCCAACGGGGCAGGGGAGTGCGCCTTCTGGCAATTGCGCCCACCCGTGGCGGCCGTGTCGTCATAAAACCTTGAAAAAAATAGCCCGAAAGACTCCCTCTATCGGGCAGGCCCGATACAATACGGGTCGTCTTCGGGGATAACAAGCGCGGCATGATGCATTCGATTCCAGGCGCGCCGCCGGCCTTCCCCCCATTGCAGTCAAAAGAATTGAACGAGGTTGATGTCATGTTTTACCGTTTCGCCGCCAGGCCAGCCCGCCGCTGGCTCTCTCCCTTGCTGTTCGGGTTGATGGCGGTGCCGCCGCTTCAGGCCACTACCGTGGTGCAGCAGCCCGTGCTGTCGGACAGGCAGACCCTGGTCAAGGGCAATGGCGCCGAACCCGAGTCCCTCGATCCGGCCCTGATCCGCTCCGGTTTCCCGGGGGAGGTGGTGCTGGTGGACCTGTTCGAGGGGCTGGTGAGCGAGGATGGTCAGGGCAAGATAGTGCCCGCCCAGGCCCAGCGCTGGGAGACCAGCGAGGATGGGCTGGTGTGGCGCTTCTTCCTGCGTCCCCAGCTCAAATGGTCCAACGGCGAGCCCCTCACCGCCCGGGATTTCGTCTACGCCTGGCGGCGGCTGCTGAACCCGGCGCAGGCTTCCCCCTCCGCCGGCCTGCTGCTGGCGACCGGCATCAACAATGCCCAGTCCATCTATGCCGGGGCGCTCGACCTCGATGCCCTGGGGGTGGAGGCAGAAAGCGACCAGATCCTGAAAGTGACCCTGGAGCGCCCTGTTCCCTATTTCCTGCAACTGGTCAGCCAGCGCCCCTTCGTGCCGGTCAACGAGCGGGTCATCGCCCAGTTTGGCAAGCAGTGGACCCAGCCAGGCAAGATGGTGAGCAATGGCCCCTACAAGCTGGCGAGCTGGGTGGTGAACGAGCGCATCGAAGCCGAACGCAACCCCCAGTACTGGGATGACGCCCATACCCGGATCCAGCGGGTGACCTACCTGCCGCTCGCTTCCCAGCATGGGGAGCGGCTGCGTTATGAAGCGGGGGAGATCCAGCTTACCAACAAGGTGGCGCTGGAGTACTACCAGAAGACCATGCAGGAGGCACCGGAGCGGATCTGGGGTCTGCCGCTGCTTGGCACCTATCTTTACACTTTCAATCTCAATCGCCCCGAGTTGCAGGATGTGCGGGTGCGTCAGGCGCTCTCCATGGCTATCGATCGCCACCTGCTGACCGAGAAGGTGAGCGGCCAGGGGGAGCGCTCTGCCTGGTCACTGCTGCCCGCCATGCCGGGTTATGACGAGCTGGATATCCCCCTCTCCCGGGAAGACCAGCCGACCCGGTTGGCCCGGGCCGCCGCACTGTTGGCCCAGGCGGGCTACAACAGCGCCCATCCCCTCAGGCTGACGCTGACCTACAACACGTCGGAGAACCACAAGAAGCTGGCCCTGGCGGTGGCGGCCATGTGGAAACCGCTGGGGGTCGAGGTCTCCCTCAACAACATGGAGTGGAATGCCTATCAGGTCGCCAAGGACAGTGGTGATTTCATGCTGGCTCGTTCATTTTTGTTTGGTGATTATGTCGAGCCGTCTTCCATGCTTGGCAGTTTCCGCTGCCAGGATCCCCAGAACGAGAGCGGCTACTGCAACCCCGCCTTCGATGGTCTGCTGCAGCAGGCCTCCGAGACCCTGGATGCCAACGCCCGGTCCGGGATCTATCATCAGGCCGAGCAACTGCTGATGGAGGAGGTGCCCGTCATCCCCGTCTATCACTACAACCAGATGCGACTGGTGGACCCGGCACTGCGCGGCTTGCCGAGCCGCAACCTCAAGGGCGCCATCGCCACCAAGGATCTCTATTTCAGCCAGCCATGAGGAGAGTGGAATGAAGATTGCCATTATCTCGGATCTGCATGGCAGTCTGACTGCCCTCGAGCAGGTGCTGGCGCAACTCGCTCCCTGGCAGCCTGATCACTATTTGCTGCTCGGGGATCTGCTCAATCACGGGCCGCGCAATCCGGTGCCGGCGGGGTATGATCCTGTCGCCGTGGCGGCAAGGCTCAACGAGCTGGCCCCCCGCATCATGGCGGTGCGTGGCAATTGCGATTCGGAGGTGGACCAGATGCTGCTCCATTTCCCCATCACGGCGCCCTACAACCAGCTGCTGGTGAATGGGCGGCGCTGGTTTGTCAGCCACGGTCATCTCTATGAGCCCGGCAACGTGCCCCTGCCAGCAGGGAGCCTGTTCATCAGCGGTCATACCCATGTGCCTGTGCTGCGCCAGGAGGGAGAAATGATCCTGATGAACCCGGGGTCTATCTGTTTTCCAAGGGGCGAGTGGGTGGCCAGTTATGGGCGCTATGACGAGGGCTGCATGAGCATCCATGCCTGCAAGGATGGAGAAACCCTGATGCAGCTGGTGCTCTGACTAGGAGCTGACAAGGAGAGAACATCAGAAGGGGGAGAGGAGATCAGGCCTTGATCCCGAAAGAGCGGGTGCCTGAGCGGGTATTGCCTTTGGCGTCATAGGTCAGGGAGCTGCTGTCTCTGAGCTTGCTGAGGAAGCTGGCGAGACGGCGATTGGAGACAATGCTGAGTTCGAGCAGACGTCCATTGAGGTTGTTCTGCTCCTGACAGGCTTCCAGCTTGGCTTGAAGGGCCTGCAATTGGGTCGGGAAGGCGCCCAGCTGTTGCTGCAAGTCGGGTAGCTCCGCCAGAGTCTTGTCCAGCGTCTCGATGGCCACCAGCAGTTGCTGCTTGCGATCGGCGAGTGCCGGCAAGGCAAGGGCCCGGTGAGCCTTGAGCAGGTCGAACTCCTCTGCCAGCAAGCCTTGCATCTGGGAGAGGTTGTCGTCCTGAGCGCGCAGCAGCGAAGGGAGGTCCATCATCCCAACCGTTTATCCAGATCGGCTTCGAAGCTGAACATCTTTCTGGCCACGGCTTCGCTGTTGACCTTGTACTCCCCACTGGCCACGGCCTTCTTCAGGCTCTCGACGCGGCTCTCGTTACCGGTGGAGGCGGTGTTGAGGGTCTTCTGCATCTGTTGCAATTGCTGCGCCTCACTGGTCAAGGAGACAGAGTCGCTCTTGACGGTCGTCGCACGGCTGCTCTCGCTGGAGGTCGCCGACTTGGTGGCTACACCTTGGCTGCTGCCGCTGTTTTGCAGGCGGTTGTTAGCCAAGTTGTTGATATTGTTGATAGCCATAAGGTTTACCTTCGTCTGCTTTGCTGTTCGCTTACCTGTATATCGGTGACGGCGGTCAGAACTTTAGAAAAAAATTGCGCAGTGCATTCATGTGTCAGAATGTCACGACCACGGAGCCCACTGCACTGACCTGGCCTTGCACCGTTCTGCCCGAGCGCGTGTTGACAAGCCGGATCATGTCTCCGAAGCTGCCATCTTGCAAGGCGCGGGCCATGGTTTTGATCTGCATGCTGCTGTTTTCGGCGCTCAGGGTGACCTGGTCCCCCTTGCAGACCACGCATACCTGGGTCAGCCTGATTGGCTGGCCCGGTTTGAGCTCACGCTTGCTGCGTACTCCGATGAGGGCGGTCGGGTCGGTAAGGTAGTCGCCACGGATCAGGGTCTGGTCCTGGTATGCCAGGGTCAGCATGGGTTCACTCAGAATGTCTCCCTTGGCAACCGGGACGGCGACGGTGACATAGGGTTTCTGGATGCTGACCCGGACCGGTAGATAGAGATCCCAGGATTTCTCTCCCTCGCACTTGAGGTAGACGGTGGTGTTGCGCCGGATCTCCATCCTGGCGGGGAGGGAAATGGTGAGGGCATCTTCGCAGCGCGTGAGGG
The DNA here is from genome assembly GCF_040908165.1 of Aeromonas sp. R6-1. Taxonomy (NCBI): domain Bacteria; kingdom Pseudomonadati; phylum Pseudomonadota; class Gammaproteobacteria; order Aeromonadales; family Aeromonadaceae; genus Aeromonas; species Aeromonas sp. R6-1. The sequence continues at coordinate 79,862 of NZ_JBFODF010000014.1, read as the reverse complement.
GGAGGCGTTCGTCAATGGTACCGGCCTTGACGTCGGCCTGTGCATCGAGGGGAATATCGAGCTGGTCGAGCACGAACGCCTGTGCCTGTTCTTGCAGATAGTCGGTGACCTCGGACGCCATGGCGTGAGACAGACTGCAAAACGGCAGTAAGATAAGGAAAAGTCTACTAATCATTTTTGCTTACCGGTCGATAAGTTATTCACGTATACCACCGTAGTTAACTATGCTTGCTCCAGAATTATTCGGTTGTTGAAACAACGATGATCTGATGCAAGCCAATGTGCATGCATAATGACATGCACGATCAGTGCCAAGCATTTTTAGGGAGTGTTTATGGCGAGTATTCTGGACTCGGTCAACCAGCGAACCCAGCTAGTGGGACAAAACAGGCTGGAGCTGCTGTTGTTTCGTCTCAATGGACGTCAAAGATTTGGCATCAACGTATTCAAGGTACGCGAGGTGCTGCAGTGCCCACCTCTGACCGTCATGCCCAAGCTCAACTCCTGTATTCGCGGTGTGGCACATATCCGTGGCCAGACCATCTCGGTGATCGATCTCAGCATGGCGATGGGCAAGCGCCCCATCCAGGACCTCTCCAAGTGCTTCATCATCATCTCCGAGTACAACCGTTCCATTCAGGGGTTCCTGGTCCACTCGGTCGAGCGCATCATCAACATGAACTGGGAGTCCATCCTGCCGCCACCCAAAGGGGCAGGTCGCATCAACTACATGACGGCGGTGACTGAGGTAGATGGTGAGCTGGTGGAGATCCTGGACGTGGAGCGCATTCTCAACGAGATCTCGCCGGTCTCCACCGAGGTGTCCACCGAACTGGTGGAAGCAAGCGTAGAGCGCAATCCTCACGGGCGTCCCGTGCTGGTTGCGGACGACTCTTCGGTTGCGCGCAAGCAGGTTCAACGGGCACTGGAGGCTATCGGGGTGCAGTGCGTGCTGGCCAAGGATGGACGGGAAGCGCTCAACATGTTGCTGGAGATGTCCAAGAACGGTCCCATCAAGGATCAGATAGCCCTGGTCATTTCGGACATCGAGATGCCGGAGATGGACGGGTATACCTTCACCGCCGAGATCCGCAACAATCCCAACCTCAAGGATTTGCATGTTATCCTGCACACTTCCCTCAGTGGGGTGTTCAATCAGGCCATGGTGCAGAAAGTCGGAGCGAACAATTTCATTGCCAAATTCCAGCCGGATGAATTGGCCAAGGCCGTACAAGGCGCTCTCTAATCAAGAAGAACAACTGCATGAAGACACTTTCGGACGACTTATACAGGCAATTCAGCAATTTTCTGGCGCAACAGAGCGGCATAGTGCTGGGTGACAACAAACAGTATCTGGTCAAGAGCCGCCTGTCGCCCTTGATGACTCAGTTTGGTATCGAGAGTCTGTCTGATCTGGTCACCCGGGCGATGAGCGTGCGCGAGCGGGAGCTCAAGATGGCGGTGGTCGATGCCATGACCACCAACGAGACCCTGTGGTTTCGCGATACCTATCCGTTCCAGCTGCTGAGCGACAAGATTTTCCCGGAGCTTGGCAAGAGCGGTCGTCCCATCAAGATATGGTCTGCCGCCTCTTCATCCGGGCAGGAACCCTACTCCATCGCCATGACGGCGCTGGAGCAGCAAGTCAAGCGGCCGGGTACCTTGCCGGGCGGGGTGCAGATAGTGGGGACCGATATCTCCAGCACCATGCTCAACCAGTGCAAGGAGGGTGTCTACGATAGCCTGGCGCTGGCTCGCGGGCTCTCCCCCGAGCGCAAGCGACTCTTTTTCGAACCCTGTGGCGACAACAAGATGCGGGTGGTGGAGCGTGTCAGAAAATTGACCAGCTTCCGTCCCCTCAACCTGCTGGAGAGCTACAGCCTGCTCGGCAAGTTTGACATCATCTTCTGCCGCAACGTGCTCATCTACTTTGCGCCCGAAGTGAAATCCAAGATCCTCAACCAGTTCGCCAGCAGCCTCAATCCTGGCGGCTACCTGATGCTGGGGGCCTCCGAGTCTCTGGCCGGCCTCACCGACAAGTTCGAGATGATCCGCTGCAACCCCGGCATCGTCTACAAGGTCAAATAACCCCGCTCAATACCCTCTTGGCACACCTCTTGCTAAATATTCATGAAGCAGGAGGTGTGCTATGGCAATTTCATTCGACAAGGCATTCGGTGTTCATCAGTACACGCTGAGCGTGCGCGCCAAGCGTGCCGAGGTGTTGTCCAGCAACATCGCCAATGCGGACACGCCGGGCTTCAAGGCCCGTGACATCGACTTCTCACAGGCGTTGCAGGATGCCCAGGGCCAGCAAGGGTTCGGGCTCAGCACCACCAGCGAGAAGCACTTCGCCTTGCAGATGGATACCCCGGGCACGACCCAGTACCGCAATCCCCTGCAACCGGATACCGGTGATGGCAACACGGTGGACGTGCAGCAGGAGCGCAGCGAGTTCCTGCGCAACAGCCTCGAATACCAGGCCTCCCTTGAATTCATGAACAGCAAGATAAGCGGCCTGCTCAAGGCACTGAAAGGAGAGCAAGGATGAGTTTGTACAAGGTCTTTGACATTGCAGGCTCTGCCATGAGCGCGCAGTCCGTTCGCCTCAACACGGTGGCGAGCAACATGGCCAACGCTGACAGCGTCAGCTCCAGCGTGGAAAAAACTTACCACGCCAGGCGGCCAGTCTTTGCCGCCCAGCTGGATCAGGCCATGTCCGACAAGCAGGCCTCGGTCGGGGTGGATGTGAAGGGCATCGTCGAGAGTGATGCGCCCCTGCTCAAGGAGTACAACCCGAATCACCCCATGGCGGACAAGGATGGCTTCATCTTCAAGCCCAACGTCAACATGGTGGAAGAGATGGCGGACATGATAGCGGCGTCGCGCAGCTACCAGACCAACGTCCAGGTGGCCGACGCGGCCAAGAAAATGCTGCAGCAGACCCTGGGTCTGGGCAAGTCCTGACAGAGGTGAACCCGGATGAGAGTGACCCGTGATCGCCTGCCAGGCGGCAACAATCGGCCCAGTGGGCACGCCCTAGAGGGGGGAGCATAAGTGGCAGATACCTATGACAGCCTGCTGGGCGTCAACCGGACGACGTCGGCCCAGACCAGTACGGTCAACACCAGTACCCAGAAAAAGGAGCTGGATCAGGAGTCCTTCCTGAAGCTGCTGACCATGCAGCTCTCCTATCAGGATCCGTTCAAACCGGTGGACAACGCCCAGATGCTTTCCCAGATGACCTTGATGTCGACGTCTCAGGGGATCAGCAGCCTCTCCACCCAGATGGAGAGCCTCAACAGCCTGATGACCTCCAGCCAGGCGCTGCAGGCCTCCGCGCTGGTGGGGCAAAACGTGCTGATCCCGTCCAACACGGGTTACGTGGAGAAGGGGGGCACCCTCACGGGGGTCATCGCCACCGGCGATGGCGGCAGCAACATCAAGGTGACGGTGAAGGACGAGAGCGGCCAGGTCATCAGGGAGTTCGCCATCGAAGGGAGCCACAAGGGGAACGTGGCCTTTGAATGGGATGGCAAGGACAAGTCCGGCAACCAGGCCAAGAGCGGCAAGTATTCGATAGAGGCGCATGCCACCGTCGACGGCAAGTCGGAGAGCGTCCCCGCCCTGACTTACGCCAAGGTGGAGAGCGTCACCCTGGGAACGAGCACCAACCCCAGCACCCTCAAACTCAAGGGACTGGGCGGCATCTACCTGACCGATGTATTGGAAATTGGCGCGACGACCGGCAAGACCACCACCCAGTCGGCTTCGTCCTCTAACGCAGTGATCTAAGGAGAAAGACATGTCATTCAACAATGCCCTCAGCGGCATCAATGCGGCTCAAAAAGACCTGAACGTCACCGCGAACAACATTGCCAACGTCAATACCACCGGCTTCAAGGAGTCCCGTGCCGAGTTTGCCGACGTCTATGCCAACTCCATCTTCGTCAACGCCAAGACCCAGGTCGGCAACGGGGTGGCGACTGGCGCTGTGGCCCAGCAGTTCCACCAGGGCGCGCTGCAATTCACCAACAACGCGCTGGATCTCGCCATCCAGGGCAACGGCTTCTTCGTGACCTCGGACGGCCTGACCAACCTGGATCGCACCTACACCCGTGCGGGCGCCTTCAAGCTCAATGAAAGCAGCTACATGGTCAGCAACTCCGGCGGTTATCTGCAAGGGTACGAGATCAACTCTGATGGCACCCCCAAGGCGGTGAGCATCAACGCTACCAAGCCCATCCAGATCCCGGACAAGGCCGGTGAGCCGGTGCAGACCACGACGGTCGAGGCTGGTTTCAACCTGCCTTCCAGCACGAAAACGCTGATGGATGTCAATGCCTCCAAATTCGATCCCACGGACTCGACCACCTACTCCTCCTCCACTTCCGTGGTGGTCTATGACTCCCTGGGCGAGCCACACACCATCACCCAGTACTTCACCAAGGAAGCGGATCCGGCCGATCCTACCCAAGCGGCGGTGCCGACTGCCTGGCGCATGTACCTCTATGAAGGGGACAAGCCCATCGACATCGTAGGCGGTACGGCCACCACCATGGCGACCGGTTTGAGCCAGGCCCCCCTGAGCGCCCGGGTGACCTTCGATGCCTCCGGCAAGATGGTCACACCCACCACCCCGGCGGTCATCAAGACGGAACCCCTGGGGGCGACAGGGGCTGGTATCATCACCAATGGCGCCGATGGCACCCAGGAGATTGAGTTCAAGCTTGGTACCGTGACCCAGTACGCCTCCCCCTTTGAAGTGAGCAAGCTGACCCAGGACGGCTCCACCGTCGGTCGCCTGACCAAGGTGGAGATCGGGGCGGATGGCATAGTCTCCGCCACTTACAGCAACGCCACCACCGTCAAGGTGGCCATGGTGGCCATGGCGAAGTTTGCCAATGCCCAGGGGCTCACCCAGGTCGGCGACACCTCCTGGCGCCAGTCCCTGCTCTCTGGCGATGCCTTGCCCGGCACCCCGAACTCCGGCACGTTCGGCTCCATCAAGTCGTCGGCACTGGAGCAGTCCAACGTGGATCTCACCACCGAGCTGGTCGACCTCATCACTGCCCAGCGCAACTTCCAGGCGAACTCCCGTTCCCTGGAAGTGAACAGCTCCCTGCAGCAGAACATACTGCAGATCCGCTAAGACGACGGGTAGTTGGCAGGGGCGCTTCGGCGCCCCTTGTCATTTCCGTCCCGCCTCATTTCCTCCTTTCATTCCGTCTTCGTCATCTCTCTTGGCATTCAACTTGCAGTTGAGCTGTGAGAGTCATCTGTTTGACGGAGGATCCCATGGATCACCTGCTTTACATCGCCATGTCCGGGGCCAAGGAGAACATGAACAGCCTGGCTGTTCGTGGCAACAACCTTGCCAACGCCAACACCATTGGCTTCAAGTCTGACTTCGAGCAGGCGCGCAGCATGCAGGCGTTTGGCGAAGGGCTGCCCACGCGGGTGTTCGCCATGACCGAGCGGCCGGGCCAGAACCTGCAGCACGGCATGCTGATGACCACGGGTCGGGATCTTGACGTTGCCGTCGATGGGCCGGGCTGGATTGCGGTGCAGGATCCCAACGGTGCGGAAGCCTATACCCGCATGGGCAACCTGCAGCTCAATGCCACCGGCAATCTGCAGACTTCCACCGGTCTGAATGTGGTGGATGATGCCGGTCAGCCCATCGTGCTGCCCCTGCCCATGGAGAAAATTGAGATCAATCGTGACGGTACCATCAGCGGCCGTCCCGAGGGGGCAGCCGCCAACCTGCCGGAAGATTTCCAGCGTATCAAGCTGGTCAACCCGGCGGCAGATGCGGTGGAGAAAGGCCAGGACGGTCTGTTTCGCCGCAAGGATGGCCAGAGTGAGGCCGCGTCTGCGGATGTGGGCCTGATCGCCGGCTCCCTTGAGGGGAGCAACGTCAACGTGGTCGACGAGATGACCAACCTTATTCGCTTGCAACGTCAGTTTGAAACTCAGGTCAAGATCATGAAGACCGCCGAGGAGAACGACGAGGCACAAACCCAGCTGCTGCGTATCAGCTAATCAAGGAGCACCCCATGAATCCTGCACTCTGGATCAGCAAGACCGGCCTCGATGCCCAGCAGACCAACATCTCGGTCACCTCGAACAACCTGGCGAACGCCAGCACCGTGGGCTACAAGAAGGCGCGGGCCATCTTCGAGGATCTGCTGTATCAGAACATCAACCAGCCTGGCGGTCGCTCCTCGGCGGACACCGAGCTCCCTTCCGGCCTGATGCTGGGGGCGGGGGCCAAGGTGGTCGCCACCCAGAAAAACCACAGTCAGGGCAACGTCCAGACCACGGATAACTCCCTTGATCTGATGATCAGCGGCCGCGGCTACTTCGAAATCCAGCTGCCCGATGGCAGCGCCGCCTATACCCGTAACGGCCAGTTCACCCTGAACGACGAGGGGACCATCGTCACCCCGGGCAACGGTTACCCGCTGCAACCGGAGATCCAGATCCCCGAGAACGCCCAGAGCGTCACCGTGGGGGAGGATGGCCAGGTCTCCGTCCAGCTCAAGGGGGATGGCCAATCCCAGGTGGTGGGCCAGATCAACACCACGGACTTCGTCAACCCCACCGGCCTGCAGCCCATGGGGGAGAACCTCTTCCTCGAGACCCAGTCCAGCGGCGCCCCCATTCAGGGGACTGCCGGCGCGGACGGGCTGGGGGTGATCAAGCAGGGGATGCTGGAGACCTCCAACGTCAACGTGACCGAGGAGCTGGTGAATCTCATCCAGGCTCAGCGGGTCTACGAGATGAACTCCAAGGTCATCTCCGCCGTCGACTCCATGATGTCCTTCCTGACCCAGCGGACCTGATGAAAGGAGTGTCATGATGAAAGCCATATGGATGCTGGGACTGCTGACGCTGGCGGGTTGCACCAGTACCCCCAATACCGCCAAACCGGATGACCCGGATTTCGCCCCCGTCTACGGGGAGTCTGAGCCGGTGTCGGTGCGCCCGACCGGCGCCATCTTCCAGCCCGAGCAGGTCAACGGCATCTACTCGGACATCAAGGCGCACCGGGTGGGTGACATCATCACCATCCAGTTGGCGGAGTCGACCTCGGCGTCGAAAAAGGCCAACACCCAGAGCGGCAAGGACAACAAGCTGGCGCTCGACCCCGTCACCCTGGGTGGCGTGCCGGTCACGGCGGGGCCCTACGATCTGTCGGCCTCCATCGGCCAGAACAGTGCCTTCAAGGGGCAGGCCAAAGCGGATCAGAGCAACAGCCTGCAGGGCAACATCTCGGTCAGCGTGGTCAAGGTACTGCCAAACGGGAACCTGCTGGTGCGCGGCGAGAAGTGGATCATGCTCAACAATGGCAACGAATACATCCGCATCACCGGTCTGGTGCGCCCGGAGGACGTGAGCTCGGAAAACAGCGTCTCCTCCCAGCGGGTGGCCAATGCGCGTATCTATTACGGCGGTACCGGGGATCTGGCGAACACCCAGGAGCAGGGCTGGCTCACCAGCTTCTTCAACGGCCCCTGGTGGCCCATTTAAGACTCAAGAGTCCGGGGCGTTCACGGGCCCTGGATCAGGAAGGTTTTGTTAGGAGATGTCATGAACCGATTCCGTCTGCTTGCTCTGCTGTGCTGCCTGCTGCCCTTCGGGCTGGCGCACGCATCCCGCATCAAGGACCTCGCCTCGGTGGAAGGGGTGCGCAGCAACCAGCTGATCGGTTACGGTCTGGTGGTGGGCCTGCCCGGCACGGGGGAGAAGAACAACGCCTTCACGGAGCAGACCTTCAGGACCATGCTCAACAACTTCGGCATCAAGGTGCCTGACAACATCAAGCCCAAGATCAAGGACGTGGCACCGGTAGCCATCCACGCGGATCTGCCCCCCTTCTCCAAGCCGGGTCAGACCATAGACGTCACCGTCTCCGCCATCGGCGAGGCGAAGAGCCTGCGTGGCGGCACCCTGCTCCAGACCTTCCTGAAAGGGCTGGATGGCCGCGTCTATGCGGTGGCCCAGGGCAGCCTGGTGGTCGGTGGCCTCGGGGCCGAAGGGGCGGACGGCTCCAAGGTGGTGGTGAACACGCCCACAGTGGGGCGCATCGCCAATGGGGCGACTGTGGAGCGGGAGGTTCCCAACTCCTTCAGCCAGGGCGACACCATCACCTTCAACCTGAACCGGCCGGACTTCACCACCGCCCGCCGTCTGGCGGACGTGGTCAACGATCTGGTGGGTCCGAACACCGCCCAGGCGATGGACGCCACCTCCATCAAGGTATTCGCACCGCGGGATCCGGCCCAGCGGGTCTCCTACCTCTCCACCATCGAGAACCTGGAAGTGGACCCGGCGAGCGAGTCCGCCAAGATCATCGTGAATTCGCGCACCGGGACCATCGTCATCGGCAGCGAGGTCAAGCTGCGCCCGGCGGCCATCAGCCACGGTGGGCTGACAGTCACCATCGCCGAGAACCAGCAGGTCTCCCAACCCAATCCGCTCGCTGGCGGGCAGACGGCGGTCACCAACAACTCCACCATCAACGTGCAGCAGGATCCCGGTCGGATGTTCAAGCTCGATACCGGCGCGACCCTGGACGACCTGGTGCGGGCGGTGAACCAGGTGGGGGTCGCCCCCGGGGATCTGATGGCGATCCTGGAGGCGCTGCAGCAGGCGGGCGCGATCCAGGGCCAACTGGTCATTCTGTAATTTCGTGAGCGGCAAGCGGTTGCCACGGGCGGCAAAGAGGTAGGTTATGGCAGAGTTCGACACCCAGAGCGGTATCAATATTGGCATGGTGCAGGACGTCCAGAACCTGGACAAACTGCGCCAGATGAGCCTGAGCAAGGAGGGGAAGCAAGGGGCCCTGATGGCGGCCGCCCGCCAGTTCGAATCCATCTTCACCCAGACCCTGTTCAAGGGGATGCGCCAGGCCAACTCGGTGCTCACCGAGGGCAACCCGATGAACAGCAGCTACACCCAGTTCTATGAAGGGATGCTGGACGAGCAGCGGGTGGCCGACATGTCGAGCAAGGGGGGGCTGGGCATCGCCGAGATGGTGGCCAGGCAGCTCTCACCCGAGCAGACCTTCACCCATCAGGATGGCCGGGTACTCAAGCTGCCCCAGCGTACCGAGCGGGTCTACAAGCCCTATCAACCCCCCAGTGCCTCCAACGATCTGATTGCTGCCTCCAAAGTTGGCAAAGATTTTGCTGATAACGAAATGAAGGGTGAGCTGAATGGGGCCGAGCGTACGCTGGCCCTGCCAAGACGCCCCCACCGCACCGTGCCGCCCATGGGCAGCAGCCATAGGCCTTCGGCCCTGGATGGCAGCGCCAAGGTGTTTGACAGCCCGGAAGAGTTCGTCGACAGGCTGATGCCGCTGGCCAAGAAGGCGGCGGACAAGCTGGGGTTGAGTCCGGCGGTGCTGGTGGCCCAGGCCGCCCTTGAGAGTGGCTGGGGCAAGCGGGTGATCAAGGATGCAGACGGAAACGTGACGCACAACCTGTTCGGCATCAAGGCCGATCCGCGTTGGGAAGGCCCCAAGGCGGTGGTGAGCACCCTGGAATACGAGCAAGGGGTGGCCTCGCGCCAGAAGGCGGCGTTTCGCTCCTACGAGTCGTTTGAAGAGAGCTTCAACGACTACGTGGATTTCCTGACCTCTGGGAGTCGCTACAAGGGGGCGCTGGCCAAGGTGGACAGCCCGGAACGTTACTTCGAGGCGTTGCAGCAGGCCGGTTATGCCACCGATCCCCAGTACGCCAGGAAACTTAAACAAGTGTTGCGCAGTGATGCCATCGCCGGTTACTCGACGCCCGGCAACATTGCAGACAGGAACACAGAGATGGAGCTGTAAGCTATGGCAAGCGATCTGCTTGGAATTGGGACCTCGGGTGTGCTGGCCCAGCAGCGATTGCTGCAGACCACCAGCAACAACATAGTGAACGTCAATAGCCAGGGCTATGTACGTGAACGCACCCTGATCTACACCAATTCCGTCGGATTGGGGACGGGCGACATGGTGAGCGAGCGCATCATCAACGCTTATGCCCAGGCCGAGGTGCGCCGGGATACGTCCGCCTATCAGGCGGCCAACACCCGCTACGATCAACTGTTCCGGCTCGACAGCCTGCTTGGTGATGCCAGCAACAGCGTGGGGACCACCATCACCTCCTACTTCAAGGCTTTCCACACCGCCAACGAGTCACCGTCCGAGATCGGGGGGCGCAAGACGACCCTGAGTGAACTGAGCGGCATGGTGGACAGATTCCATACCCTCTCCGCACAGCTCGACAAGCAGTCCGATACCATCAACGCCACCATAGGGGACGAGACGGACAGGGTGAACAGCCTGCTGAACAGCATCAACGATCTGAACCAGGCCATCGTCCGCACCCAGGGCTCCCCTGAAGAGAACCTGATGCTGTTCGATCAGCGGGATGAGGCCATTCGCCAGCTCTCCGAGAAGATGGAGATCCGCACCGTGACCCAGCCCAATGGCAGCATGCTGGTCAACATGAGCACAGGGCACTCCCTGGTGCTCGATGGCGGCGTGGCCCAGTTCAAGGTGGTGCCGGGGGACCCGGATTCCCGTGAGCCTTCCCTGCAGCTGACCCTGGGCAAGAACCAGGCCAGCATCAACGACCAGGATATTGGCGGTGCCATCGGTGGCCTCTTCACCGCGCGCCGGGATCTGGAGCCCGCCAAGCGGGAGCTGGGGCAGCTGGCCGTCGCCCTGGGGGATGCCATGAACCAGCAGAACCGGCTGGGGATGGATCTCGACAACGAGCTTGGGGGGGATCTCTTCACCCTCAAGGGAAGCCAGGGGCTGCCCTACGCCAGCAACCAGGGTAACGGGGCGGCCAGCGTCAACTTCGTCCCCGGCAAGGGGAGCGAGGTCACCACCTTCGACTACGAGGTGCGGTTCAACAGCGCCACCGGTTACGAGGTATTCTCCATCGACGGCAGCGGGCAGCGTACCTCGCTCGCCACGGGGACCACGCCGCCAGCCACCTTCGAGGTGGCGGGGCACGGCATCGAAATCGATCTCTCCGGCACTCCGGTCGCGGGTGACAAGATCTTGTTGCAACCCACCCGGAATGCGGCTGCCAACCTGGAGCAGGCGATCACCCGTCCCGAGGATATCGCGCTGGCATCCCCCCTGAAGGCGGACAAGGGATCCCAGAACCTGGGCTCGGGCGAGATAACGCTGGGCGGTGTCTACAACACCGGCACGGGCTCGGGTTTTGGCACCAACACTCTGGACCCGAGTGCCCCCCAGGTCATCAAGATCGACGGCAGCGGCAACTACGAGGTCTATGACAAGAACAACAACCTGCTCGGTGTCGCCCCCGCCTCCAGCAAGGGAAAGAACCTGATGGCCGCCCTCGAGAGCCCCCTGGGGGGGCCCAAGGTCTACGCCGATCCGACCCAGAGCCCGGGCTATGAGTTCAGCATCACCGGCAAGGTGGAGGCCAACGACAGCTTCACGCTCAGCTACAACAAGGACGGCTTCGCGGACAACGCCAACGGCCTGGCGCTGGCGGAGCTGCAGAACAAGGAGCTGGTGCGCAAGAACAACAACGCCGCCACCAGCAACGACAAGATGACCTTCAACGATGCCTACTCGGGTCTGGTGAGCGGCATTGGCAACAAGACCAGCCAGGCCAAGACCCTGCTGCAGGCCAACGAGGCGAAGCTGACCCAAAGTACCGCCATCTTCGAGAGTGTCTCCGGCGTCAATCTGGAGGAGGAGGCGGCCAACCTCATCCGCTTCCAGCAGTCCTATGCGGCCTCGGCCCAGATAGTGAACACCGCCAAGACCATCTTCGACACCCTGCTCTCCTCCGTGAGGTAAGTCATGCGCATCACCACCAACATGATCTATGACCGCAACCTTGCCTCCATGAGCAAGGTGAGCGAGCGCCAGAACACCGCCTACAACCAGTTGATGACGGGGGATAAATTCTCCCGTTCCGGGGAGGACCCCGCCGGCATGAGCCAGAAGATGGCGCTGACCAAGGAGATCGATCTCTTCAAGCAGTACGGCGTCAACGGCAGCCTGCTGGAGAACAGCCTGGGCCACGAGGAGACGGTGCTCACCTCCCTCAACAACGCCATGCTGAGTGCCCAGACCCTGATCCAGAAGGCGAACAACTCCGCCATGGGCTCCGAGGAGCGCAACGCCATCGCGAGCGAACTGGAGGGGCTGCAAAAGCAGATGTTCGACCTGATGAACAGCAAGAACTCCCAGGGGGAGTACATCTTCGGCGGCAATCAGAGCAAGACCCAGCCCTTCGTCAAGGATGCCAGCGGCAACTATGTGTTTCAGGGGGACACGGGGCAGCGCAACATCCAGGTCTCTCCCACGGTGCAGATCCCGGCCAACGACTCCGGTTTCGATCTGTTCGAGATGGTGGCGACCCGGCGCACCGCCAGCGCCGCCAGTGGCAACATCCAGGTGTCGGTGGCGGATCAGGGGAACTTCGAGAGCTTCTATCGCAACAACTATGATGCTTCCCTGCCGAGCAACCAGTATGCGGTCAGCACCCTGGCCGGGCCGCCGGACACCTACGAGATCCGTGACAGCGGTGGTACCCTGCTGCAAAGCGGCGACTATGTGGCGGGCAACAAGATCCCCTTCAACGGCCTGGCGCTCACCCTCGACCTCCCTGCGGGATCGGCGACCCAGAACTTCGTGCTGGATACCCCGAAAAACGACAGCATCCTCAATGGCATGTCCGATTTCATCTCCGCCATGCGCGATCCGACCCTGTCCGAGAGCGATTTCCAGCTGGCGGTCTCCGATGCCACCGCCCACATGAGCAACGCCAGAACCAAGATAGACCGGGGACTGGGGGAGCTGGGGGGAAGGATGAACAGCCTGGAGCAGGTGATGAGCTCCAACGACGGACTCAGCACCCTGAACCAGCAGGCGCGGGCCAAGGTGTCCGAGGCGGACATGTACGAGGTGATCGCGGCCCTCTCCAAGGAGGATGCAGCCATGAGCGCCTCCCAGCTCGCCTTCAGCAAGATAAGCAAGCTGACCCTCTTCGACTATATCCGCTGACGTTCATCCGTTGACCGCAGGCTCCCCCGTGCCACGCACGGGGGAGCCTCGTTTCATGAAAGGCCCGCCGTCCGGCCAATTTGTAACAACCCGTTGCCAGGGGCCCGTTTGCCTTGACTCGACCTGCGCCTGGGCAGATGATGCCGCCCGCACGGTAGCGCCGTGCAATCAATGTTCGCAGCATCTCGTTAGGCGAGGCTCCTGCATAAACACAGGCCACTGATCTCACGACGTCCAGAGACGCCCAAGATCAGGACAGTTTTCATCGGATTAAGGTGTCAACCCAAGTGGCTTCCGGCATGCCGGATACGTTATGCAGTGCTAAAGCTGGTACGTGGGGATGAAAACACGCCGGACGGCGTCATTTCCTGCCTGTTACTCGTCAATCAAATTGCTGTTTTCTTGCCGTTGCATCCGGCCAGGTGCCGGAGGCGTTCAGGTTCGCCTGAAATCACATGAGGACATCTGTGATGAAGAAAACACACACCCTGCTCAATCGTCATCAACTGCTCGACCCGGTCGCCCTGCGCAACTGGCTGGCGCACAACCTGGATCCGGTGGCCCGTGCCGATCAGCTTCTGACCCTGCGCCCGGAAGAGCTCAACTGCATCTTCGATACCCTCTCCATGCCGGAAGGGGCGTCCTTGCTCGCCTCCCTCCCGGCGGAGTGTGCCGGCCATCTGCTGCTCAGGCTGCATGGCAGCATCGTGGGAATACTGCAGGGCACCCTGGCCCGTCGGGACCTGCTGGCCATCCTGCGCAGGCTCGACGAGCACGATCGCAAGACTCTGCTCGCCCGGCTGCCAGACCCCGCCCGTAAAGCCTTCCAGTCCCTGCTGGCCTGGCCGAACGAGTCGGTGGGGGCCAACATGCGCCACGAATACCTGGCAGTGGAGGCCGATGCAACGGTGGAAAGCGCCAAGCAGCTGATCCACGGGGCCTGGGATCAGGCCAGGCTGTTCGGTCATCTCTATGTGGTTGACGGCGAGCAGCGCCTCCTTGGCAGCGTCTCCCTCAAGTCGCTGCTGATCGCCGATCCGCTGCTGCCGGTAGGGGACCTGATGGAGGGGGAGGCGGTGCGCATCAACGCCCGGGCGGATCAGGAGCTGGCGGCCCGCCTGCTCATTGACCGTGACCTCTCGCTCCTGCCGGTGGAAGATCAGGGGCGTCTGGTGGGGGTCTTCCACGTGGACGATGCCGCCGACATCCTGGAGCTGGAGTCCACCGAGGATGCGGAGCTGCAAGGGGGCTCCTCGCCGCTGGATACCCCCTATTTGCAGGCCACCCCCTGGCAGTTGTGGCGCAAGCGGGTGGGCTGGTTGCTGATCCTGTTCGTGGCGGAAGCCTACACAGGCACCGTGCTGCGAGCCTTTGAAGAGCAGCTGGAGGCGGCCATCGCCCTGGCCTTCTTCATCCCGCTCCTCATCGGTACCGGTGGCAACAGCGGTACCCAGATCACCACCACCATAGTGCGTGCCATGGCGGTGGGGGAGGTGAGCCTGAAAAACCTCGGCACCGTGCTGAAAAAGGAGATCTCCACCGGTCTGCTCATCTCGGCCGCCATCGCACTGGCGGCCTGGGTGCGGGCCTGGAGCCTGGGGGTGGGGCCCGAGATCGGCATGGTGGTGACCCTGACCATCGTCGCCATCGTGCTCTGGAGCGCCACCGTCGCCTCGGTGATCCCCATGGTGCTGCGTCGCTTTCGCATCGACCCGGCGGTGGTCTCCGCCCCCTTCATCGCCACCCTGGTGGACGGTACCGGCCTCATCATCTACTTCGAGATAGCCAAGCTGATCCTGCCGGATCTGCAGTAGGAAAAGACAAGAGACAAAAAAAGGCAGCCATCGGCTGCCTTTTTGCACAGAGGAGCGGATCACCCGAGCTGGAACAGCAGGGGCCAGCCCTGCTCGTGGCAGTAGCGGTGCTCCTTTTCCAGGTTCTGCATCAGCAACTTGTTCTCGTCGCACCAGTCGAGCGGCAGGGTGACCACCAGCTGATCCCCGGCGGCCTGCACGTTCCACTCGGGCAGCAGGTTGTCCTGACGCCTGTGGTGGGCCGCCACCGCGAGGCGCAGGATGCGGATGCAGCGCAGCACCGTCTGCTCGTCGTGGTTGGGCAGGGCCGGCAGCTCGGAGAGCTTGAGCCCCTTGCGATGAAAGCGCACCAGGGCAGCCAGCAGGGCCTGATCGTCCTGGTTGAAGCCGGGCAGATCGGTGTTTTGCAAGATATAGGCGGAGTGTTTGTGGATGCCGCTGTAGTTGATGGCAAGGCCGATTTCGTGCAGCCGCGCCGCCCAGCCGAGGATAGCGCGATAGGGCTCTTCCGGCATCTCCCAGGGGCCGCTCAGGGCGTCGAACAGGGAGAGGACGCTGCGCTCCACCCGGGTGGCCTGGCGCTTGTCGATGCGATAGTGGGTGCTGAGTGCAAGCGCGGTGCGTTCGCGAATGTCGTGATGCTGCAGGCGCTCCTCGAACTCGTAGAGCAACCCTTCGCGCAGGGCGCCGTCGGAGTACTCCATCCGTTCGATGGGCAGGGAGGTGAAGAGCCCGAGCAGGATGGCCACCGCGGCGGCGAACACTCCCTGACGCTCCTCGGTGAGGCCCGCCAGCTTGAGCTGGTCGACCCGCTTGTGCTTGAGCATCTCTTCTTTCAGCCGCTCGAGTCCCGCCAGGGTGATGGCACCATCGGTCCACTCTTCCCCCTGCAACACGTCGCGCACGGTGCGGATGGAGCCCGAGCTGCCGAGGCAGCTCTGCCAGCCCAGCTTGCGGTACTGGTTGATGATGGGGGCGAGCTGATGCTGGGCTTCCAACACGGCGGCGTTGAAGGCCTTCTCGCCGAGCTTGCCGTTGCCAAAGAAGCTCTGGGTGAAGCTGACGCAGCCCATCTTGCGGCTGGTGAGCGCCTTGTGCTCAAACCCTTCGCCAATGATGAGCTCGGTGCTGCCGCCGCCGATGTCCACCACCAGCACCTGGCCCTCGATGTGCTGGGTATGAGCGACCCCCTGATAGATGAGGCGGGCCTCTTCCTGGCCGCTGATGATCTCGATGGGGTGGTTGAGCACCTTGGCCGCCTCGCGCACGAAGTCGCGGGCGTTGCTGGCGCGGCGCAATGTGTAGGTGCCGGCGATGCGGATCTGATCCGGCTTGATGTTGGTGAGCCGCTCGGCGAACAGGGCGAGGCAGTCCAGCCCGCGCGCCATGGCCTCCTGGGACATGCGGCGCTGCTCATCCATCCCTTCGGCGAGGCGCACTCGCTCCTTGATGCGATCGATGATTTGCATCCGCCCCTCGGTGAGGCGGGCAATGACCATATGGAAGCTGTTCGAGCCCAGATCGACAGCGGCGTACAGACTATTGTCCATGGTTTGACTCTATGCGTTTGAGGTAGTCGTAAATCGCCACCTGGGAACGGACCTTGCGGCGGTTGCCCCGCTTCACGTACTCGTTCTTCTGGTCGGCATCGATCACCCGCGCCTTGCAGGTATCACTCAGTTGTAGCTCGAGAATGTCGAGGATGCGCTGCTTGAGCCGCTCGTCATAGATGGGGGTGCCCACCTCGATGCGACCGTCGATGTTGCGGCTCATCCAGTCGGCACTGGAGATATAGAGCTGGGGATTGCCCTTGTTGTGGAACACCATCACCCGCGGATGTTCGAGGAAACGGTCGATGATGCTGATGACCCGGATGTTGTCGCTCAGACCCGGCACCCCCGGGCGCAGGGCGCACATGCCCCGGATGATCATCTGGATGGGCACCCCGGCCTGGCCGGCGGCATAGAGCCGGTTGATTAGGTCTCTGTCTACCAGGTTGTTGATCTTGAGGGTGATACCGCTGGGTTGCCCCGCCTTGGCATTGGTCAGCTCGTTGTCGATGAGGCGATAGAGCTGGCGGCGGCTGTTGATGGGGGAGACCAGCAGGTGGTTGAACTTGTAGCGCCGGTACGGGTACTCGATGTACTCGAACACGCTCTCCACCTCGGCGGTGATGTCCGGATGGCGGGTCAGCAGGGAGAAGTCGGTGTAGATCTTGGCGGTCTTCTCGTTGAAGTTGCCGGTCCCGATATGGGCGTAGCGCACCGCCTCGCCGTTCTCGTGGCGGGTGATGAGGCAGAGCTTGGAGTGGATCTTGAGGCTGGGCACCCCGAACACCACCTTGACGCCTGCGTCGGTCAGGATGTTGGCCCAGTCGATGTTGGCTGCCTCGTCGAAGCGGGCGCGCAGCTCCACCACCACGGTCACCTTCTTGCCGTTGTTGGCGGCGTCGATGAGGGAGTGGATGATCCGCGACTTCTTGGCCACCCGGTAGATGTTGATGCGAATGGCGCTGACCGCCGGGTCGAAGGCCGCCTGGCGCACCAGCTCGGTGAAGTGGTGGAACTTGTGGTACGGGTAGTAGAGCAGGATGTCCTGCTTGGCGATGGCGTCGAAGGCGTTGACGAAGCCGTCAAAGTCGCGGCAGTCCAGGGCTGGCAGCTTGGGGTTTTCCAGATAATCCCGGCCCACATTGGGGAAGCCGATGAAATCCTTGAAGTTGTGATAGCGCCCACCGGGCATGATGGCGTCGTAGGAGCTGATCTGCAGCTTGAGCTTCAAGAAGCTTATCATGGCCGCCGGCATTTCCCGCTCGTAGACGAAGCGCACCGGCATGGCGGTGAGGCGCTGTTTCAAGCCGTCACTCATCTTGTCCACCAGGCTCAAGTCCAGCTGGTCGGAGAGGTCATATTCGGCATCCCGGGTCAGCTTGACCGCGTAGGCGGCAATCTCGTCGTAGTCGAAGAAGCCCTTGAAGATCTCGTCCAGACAGAAGCGGATGACGTTGTCCAGGATGATGATCTGCTTCTTGCGACGGGTGCCCTCCGGCGGTAGCTGGAAGAAGCGGGGCAGATCGTCGGTGGGCACTTCCACCAGGGCGTACTGGATCACCTGGCCGTTCTTCTTCATCTCGATGGCGAGATAGGTGTGCTCGTCTTTCAGGAACTTGACCGGGTTGACCTCCTTGTTGAGGAGGATGGGGATGATGTGGCGCAGCACCTTTTCCCGAAAGAAGATCCGCAGCCACTGCTGGATGGACTCGGAGAGCTGGCTTTCGTTCACCAGGAAAATGTTGTGGCGGGCCAGCGCGATCAGCAGCTCCTTGTAGGTGTTGTCGAACGCCTCGCCGAGCGCCATCACCTTCTGCTGGATGGCGCGCAGCAGCACCTTGGCCTCGTCGTCGCCGCCGTGGACTTCGTTGATGAGGATGCGGCGCTTGACGTCCGACACCCGAACCTTGAAGAACTCGTCCTGATTGGAGGAGAAAATCCCGAGGAAGCGGACCCGCTCGATGAGGGGTACCGTCTTGTCCATCGCCTCTTGCAACACCCGTTCATTGAATGAGAGCCAGCTAAGCTCTTTCTCTTCATACTGCTTGTCGGTGCTCATCTGGTGCCTCTTTGCTCTGGTTGCGTCTGCGCGGAAGTTATGGCGTCAAACCATGACAAATTTATGACAGGCGACACTATTCGCTCAGATCCTGATCGATGTCGACGACGAGGTCGTCGGAGAGGGACTCCAGGGCCGTGACGAGATCGTCCAGTTCGAGCTGCGGCGGCAGGGCCACCAGGGCGTGGGCATAGAAGAGGGGGGCGCCTGAGTGGGGCGCAGGTTCGCAACCTGTGGTGAGGTCGGCGACGTTGATGTTGAGCTGTCGCAGGATGCTGGCCACTTCGTGGACGATGCCCGGTCTGTCGTTGCCGGTGACGCTCAGCATCACCTGATGGGCCGGTTGCGGGCTCAGCTGCCCTTCGGCGAAGCTCACGGTGAGGCCAGGCAGCATCACCAGGGCCTCGCACAGGCTGCGGTAATGCTCGTCAGGCACGGCGACGTGCAAAATGCCGGCAAATTGCCCCGCCAGCTCGCTCATGGAGCTGGCCAGCCAGTTGCCCTGCTGCCGGGTGATGGTATCGGCCAGGCTCTCGACGATCCCGGGTTTGTCTGCGCCGATCACGGTGACGACCAATTGCTTTTGCATCCTGCTCTCCTTGAATGGGGCTGCGTGGGGTCCGTTGACACCTGGCGGCGACGGGGTGCGCGCCAGAACGTCCATGGGCTCTAGCATTGTGCCTGCTGTGACAGGCCATATGAAGCCCGCCTTGCGCAAATTCAGTGAAAAAACGCGAATGCCGGGACGGGCTTGATTTCTGCGCTGCCTGAGTCGCTTTCCCCGTGGTAGAGTGTGCCCCTTCCTCTGGTGTGAACTGAATTTGTCTTGTAAACGGGATGTGCGTGTATGAATAGCCTTGTCGTATCGGGAGCTGTGTTGCTGGGGTTGCTCCTGCTGGTGATCGTCTGGCGCAGGGAGAAAGGGGGCAAGGCCGAGCCCTATGATCTGCAGGAAACCTTGATGAGCCCAGCCGAGCGCACCTTCTTCGGGGTGCTTGATCAGGCGGTGGGGGACAAGGCCCGTGTGTTTGCCAAGGTACGAGCCTCCTATGTACTGACGCCCGACGCGCACCTTGGCAAGGGCAAGCGCCAGCAGGCGCTCGGCAAGATAGGGGAGAAGCACTTCGATTTTCTGCTCTGCCACCCGGCGGATCTCTCTTTCCTGTGTGCCGTGGAGCTGGATGACGAGGGGCACCGCCACCAGAAGCGCAAGGTGCGGGATCTCTTCCTGAAGGCGGCCTGCGATGGCGCCGGCCTGCCGCTGTTGCAGATCCCGGCCAGCAGCCACTACCAGGTCGACGAGTTGCGGGAGCAACTGCTGCCCCTGCTGGCGAGAACGATGGCGCCGGTGGATGACCTGCTGCCCGGCGAGCGCCGCGAACCGACCTTCAGCCCGCTGCTGCTCGATGGTGTCGATCTGGGTATGTCACACCCGGGGGCTGCCAGGGAGCCCCAGGTGCCGCCCCCCCAGGCCGAAGAGGCAATGCCCGCGTTGATGGAGGAGAATCCCTTCCTCGATCCGGATGAGGAGGAGCCCCGGGAGACGACCCCTCATTGCCCCCGCTGTGCCGCGCCCCTGGTGGCACGGGAAGCACGAAAGGGTCCCCATGCCGGTCGCCTGTTCCTCGCCTGCAGCCGGTTTCCCGAGTGCCGCTATGCCGCTCCCCAGGAGAGCGTGAAACACTGATCCCTCCTCTGACGCCGCACCCTGTCGGCGTCATTCTTTCCCCTTCGCTGGTTTTCATCCGATACTCAATCTGGCTGGAAGCGTGATCCCCGTCCCGCCAGGGTCCGGGAGGATGCGACAAGTTTTGACAATCCGCCAGAATTTTGGCACTTTGTCCCCCTTATGACACAGTGCGAAATTGGTTTTAATAAGCACTTAAAAAACAATAACTTGGCGTCAGGTGTGAAAATATGGATAGGATGGCTATGGGTGTGCTGCTTGTTGATGCCGATGATGTGCGGCGCCAACAACTGGGGACTGTGCTCTCCTTCATGGGGATCCCCTGGCAGGAGGTGGTGGAGAGCGATCTCGATGTGGCCATCGAGACTGCCGGGCCCTTGCAGGGGATTCTGGCCGGGGAACTGCGCGAGCGCGCCCTGAGTGAGCTGCTTGCCGCCCATCCTCGTCTGCCCTTTCTCTCCCTGATGCCGGCGAGCCATGGCTGCAGCAACTTCATCGGGGTGGCCGAGGCGCCCTTTACCTATGAGTCCCTCACCCGTCATCTGCACTTCTGCCAAGCCTTCATCTCCCTGCATCCCCGTCATCAGACCCACGACAAGGGTCAGACCCTGCTGCGCCTGCTGGTGGGCAAGGGGAGGGGCATCCAGGAGGTGCGCCGTCTCATCGGCCAGGTGGCCGAGACCGACGCCAACGTACTGATCCTCGGTGAGTCCGGGACCGGCAAGGAGGTGGTGGCTCGCGCCATCCACGAGCTGTCCGCCCGAAGCGCGGGCCCCTTCGTGCCCATCAACTGCGGCGCCATTCCGGCGGAGCTGCTCGAGAGCGAGCTGTTCGGTCACGAGAAGGGGGCCTTCACCGGTGCCATTGCCGCCCGTCGCGGCCGCTTCGAGCTGGCCCAGGGGGGGACCCTCTTCCTCGACGAGATCGGCGACATGCCGCTGCCCATGCAGGTCAAGCTGCTGCGGGTGTTGCAGGAGCGCCAGTTCGACCGGGTCGGCGGGGGCAAGGCGGTGCAGGCGGACGTGCGCGTCATCGCCGCGACCCACCGGGATCTGGAGGCGATGATCCGCACCCAGGCGTTTCGCGAGGATCTCTACTACCGGCTCAACGTCTTCCCCATCGAGACGCCGCCCCTGCGCGAGCGCTGCGACGATATTCCCCTGCTGTTGCAGGAGCTGCTCAATCGCCATGCCGAGCAGCACAGGGGCATCATCCGCCTGACCCAGCGCGCCATGGAATCCCTGATGCAGTACCCCTGGCCCGGCAACGTGCGCGAGCTGTCCAATCTCATCGAGCGCCTGCTGATCCTCTACCCGAACCAGATCGTCGATGTGGCGGACCTGCCCGGCCGCTACCGGCTGTTGCCGAGCGAACCCAGGGATGAGCGTCTCACCGAGATGGACGAGCGGGATGCCCTGGCCGCCGTGTTCCAGTCCCCGCCCGTGCTGGATCCGAGCATCGCCATGCCCCTGCCCATGCAGCTGCCCCAGGAGGGGGTCAACCTCAAGGAGATGCTGGCCGACCTCGAAGTGGAGCTGATCCGCCAGGCCCTGGAGTCCCAGGATGGGGTGGTGGCCCGCGCCGCCGACCTGCTCAGCATGCGCCGCACCACGCTAGTGGAGAAGATGAAGAAGTACGGCATGAGCAAGGACAACTGAGGTCAATGCTTTGACGCTTGGCTGTCAACACATTGATATTGAAGCAATATATCACTGGCATGGAAATTGAATAAGCTGACCCAATCGCCAGTTTGAGGTCAGCTTTATGACAATCTCGCAGCAGGACAACCCCCTCCAGTCACACGAAGTGAGCCAGCTCTACGCCATCTTCACGGCACTGCCGACCGGCGTGCTGCTGCTCGACGGCGAGGGGCTGATCACCCGCGCCAACCCGGCGGCCCAGGCCTTGCTCGGGGAACCGCTGGAGGGCCTCTTCTGGCGCCATATTATCGCCCGCTGCTTCCAGCCCAGGGAAGACGACGGCCACGAGATCTCCCTGCGAGACGGGCGTCGGGTCCAGCTCTCGACCCAGCCGCTGCCGGATCAGCCCGGCCAGCTGGTGTTCATCACCGATCTGACCGA
Source organism: Aeromonas sp. R6-1 (assembly GCF_040908165.1). NCBI lineage: Bacteria > Pseudomonadati > Pseudomonadota > Gammaproteobacteria > Aeromonadales > Aeromonadaceae > Aeromonas > Aeromonas sp. R6-1. Next base: position 57,617 of record NZ_JBFODF010000014.1, on the reverse strand, counting down.
GACCCGCCAGTTGCAGGACAGGGTCAACCACATGAAGCGGCTGTCCGCCCTTGGCAACATGGCCGCCTCCCTGGCGCACCAGATCCGCACCCCTCTCTCCGCCGCCATGCTCTACGCGGCCAACCTGGCGAACCGCACCCTGAAGCCCGAGTCCCGCAGCCAGTTCCAGCAAAAACTGATGGCGCGCCTGCAGGATCTCGAGAAGCAGATCAACGACATCCTGCTGTTTGCCCGCAACGGTGACAACCAGGTGGTGGCCCCCATCTCGGTCCAGGGGCTGCTGGCGGAGGTGCAGGCCGGTGCCGAGGCCTTCTGCCAGCAGCAGGGCTGTGCCCTGCACCTTGAGGTGCCGGAGCCGGATCTCTGCCTGCTCGCCAACAGCAGCGCCCTGGCGGGCGCCATCAACAACCTCATCGCCAACGCGCGCCAGGCCGGCGCCGATTCGCTGCTGGTGAGCGCGGTGCGCAGCGGCAACCGGGTGGAGATGCGCGTGCTCGACAACGGCAAGGGGATGCCTGCGGCCTTGCTCGGCCAGATCTTCGAACCCTTCTTCACCACCCGCTCCCAGGGCACAGGCCTTGGGCTCGCCGTGGTGCAATCCGTGGTGCGTGCCCACCAGGGGGAGGTCAGCGTGGCCTCTGTCCCCGGTGAGGGCACCTGCTTTACCCTGTCGTTCCCCCTGCATCAGCAAGCGGTGCAGCTCGGAGGTGTAGCATGACCCAGGCTCGTATTCTGGTGGTGGAAGATGACAACGGCCTGCGCGAGGCCCTGGTGGACACCCTGCTGCTCGGTGGCTATGAGTGCCGCGAGGTGGACAGCGGTGAGCGGGCCCTGCTGGCCCTGTCGCGCCAGCGTTTCGACATGGTGATCTCCGACATCCAGATGGGAGGCATGGATGGCCTCACCCTGCTGGCCAATATCCGCCAGCAATATCCCCAGGTGCCTGTGCTCCTGATGACCGCCTACGCCAACATCGACGGCGCGGTGCGCGCCATGCGCGAGGGGGCCATCGACTACCTGGCCAAACCCTTCTCCCCCGAGGTGCTGCTCAACCAGGTCAGCCGCTATGTGCCGGCCCAGAAGGTGGAGAGGCGGGCCGTGGTATACGGGGATCCCAGGACCGCCGAGCTGTTCCAGCTGGCGACCCGGGTCGCCAGGAGCGAGGCCACCGTGATGGTGACCGGCCCGAGCGGGACGGGGAAGGAGGTGCTGGCCCGCTACATTCACGACAACTCCAGCCGTGCCGAGCAGGCCTTCGTTGCCATCAACTGCGCCGCCATTCCGGAGAACATGCTGGAGGCGACCCTGTTCGGCTACGAGAAGGGGGCCTTCACTGGGGCAGTGCAGGGGTGTCCCGGCAAGTTCGAGCAGGCCCAGGGAGGCACACTCCTGCTCGACGAGATCACCGAGATGGATCTGGGGCTCCAGGCCAAGCTGCTGCGGGTCTTGCAGGAGAAAGAGGTGGAGCGGCTCGGCAGCCGCAAGATGATCCCCCTCGATGTGCGGGTCATCGCCACCAGCAACCGGGATCTGAAAAAAGCGGTGCAGGACGGGTTGTTCCGCGAGGATCTCTACTACCGCCTCAACGTCTTCCCCCTGCGCTGGACCGCGCTCTGGGAGCGTCCGGGGGACATTCTGCCCCTGGCGGAGCATCTGCTGGCGCTTCACGCCAGCCAGATGGGGCTGCCGACGCCGCGGCTCGCGGAGGAGGCCCGAGAGCGTCTGATGGCCCACTCCTGGCCCGGTAACGTGCGCGAGCTCGACAACGTGGTGCAGCGCGCCCTGATCCTCTGTCCAGACGGGCTCATCGGGTGCGAGCACCTGATCCTGGAGGAGACGGACGAGACGCTGGTACGCCCCCTCGAGCGGCTGTCGGGGGAGGGGCTCGGCGGCGAGCTCAAGCTGCAGGAGCACCAGATCATCCTGGACACCCTGCAGGAGTGCAATGGCAGTCGCAAGGCGGTGGCCGACAAGCTCGGCATCAGCCCGCGTACCCTGCGCTACAAGCTGGCCCAGATGCGTGACGCCGGCATAGAGCTGCCCGCCTAGGCTTGATGCCGGTGCCATGGCCTTGCCGGTCCGGCTCGATTATCATGGGCCCCTGACGATCGGAATCCGGCTCCCTGCGATCCTGTGCGGGGAGCCCTGTTAGGAGACGCCCATGATCTCTCATCGAAAACTGGAAAGCCTGCTCAACCACCTGCTCGAACCCCATGCCATCAAGGACTACTGCCCCAACGGCCTGCAGGTGGAGGGGCGCGAGCGCATTCGCAAGGTGGTGACCGGTGTGACCGCCAGCCAGGCCCTGATCGATGCGGCCGTGGCCGCCGATGCCGACGCCATCCTGGTTCACCACGGCTACTTCTGGAGCGGCGAGCCGGCCCAGATCACCGGCATGAAACAGCGCCGCCTCAAGACCCTGCTGACCCACGACATCAACCTGTTCGCCTATCACCTGCCCCTGGATGTGCACCCCGAGGTGGGCAACAACGCCCAGCTCGCCAGGCTGCTCGGCATCAAGGTGCGTCGCGGCCTCGAACCCTGGAACAGCAAGAGCGTCGCCATGGTGGGCAAGCTGGAAGAGCCCGTGAGCGGGGCCGACTTTGCCAGGCTCATCGCCGAGCGCCTCGGCCGCGAGCCGCTTCATTGCGGCGACAGCGGGCCCGAGCTCATCCGCTCCGTGGCCTGGTGCACCGGCGGTGGCCAGAGCTACATCAGCCAGGCGGCGGAGCAGGGCATAGACGCCTTCATCTCCGGCGAAGCCTCGGAGCAGACCATTCACACCGCCCGGGAGATGGGCATGCACTTCTACGCCGCAGGCCACCACGCCACCGAGCGCTACGGCGTCAAGGCGCTGGGAGAGTGGCTCGCCACCGTACACGGGCTGGAGGTCACCTTTATCGATATCGACAATCCGGTGTAGGGCCGATTAGCCGCGCAGCGGCGTAATCGGACGTGATGGCAGCAATTGCGCTGGTAGATAGAAATGACAAGGGAGGCCTGAGCCTCCCTTGTTGTGTCTTACTGCTGCTAGCGGTTACTCGCTGGCATAGCCTGCCAGGCCAAGCTGCTTGCCATCGAGGAAGGCAGACCCTTCTCGCATCTGCAAGCGCCCCTCGCAGAACCACTGCACCACCAGGGGGTAGATGCAGTGCTCCTGGACCTGGACCCGGGCAGCGACCTCGTCGGCGCTGTCCCCCTCGAAGATGGGCACGCGAGCCTGCAGGATCACCGGGCCGCCGTCCAGCTCCTCGGTGACGAAGTGGACGCTGGCGCCGTGCTCGTCGTCACCGGCCTCGATGGCGCGCTGGTGGGTGTGCAGCCCCTGGTACTTCGGCAGCAGGGAGGGGTGGATGTTGATCATCCGTCCGGCGAAGTGGCGCACCAGATCGCCGCTCAGGATCCGCATAAAGCCGGCCAGCACCACCAGATCCGGCTGGTAGTCCTGCATCAGGGCCAGCAGGGCGGCATCATATTCCTCCCGGCTGGCGAACTGCTGCTGGGCCAGGATGGCGGTGGCCACCCCCGCCTCTTTGGCGCGAACCAGACCATAGGCATCGGCCCTGTTGCTGATGACGCCCACCACCTGGCCTGCAATCTTGCCGCTGGCACAGCCGTCGAGGATCGCCTGCAGGTTGCTGCCGCTGCCGGAGATCAGAACCAGGATCCGCATCATTTGATGATGACCTGCTCCTCGCCATCGGCCGCCTTGGCGATGTGGCCGATGTGCCAGGCGTTCTCGCCTTCCGCCTTGAGCAGGGCCAGGGCCTTGTCCAGCTGATCCGCCGGCAGGGCGATGATCATGCCGACGCCGCAGTTGAAGGTGCGATACATCTCGTGGCGGGTGACGTTGCCGGCCTGCTGCAGCCAGCTGAACACCGCCGGCCACTGCCAGCTCTGCTCGTCGATCACCGCCTGGGTATTGGCGGGCAGCACGCGGGGGATGTTCTCCCAGAAGCCGCCGCCTGTGATGTGGGACAGGGCGTGGATCTCGCACTCCTCGATGAGCTTGAGCACGGGCTTGACGTAGATGCGGGTCGGCTCCAGCAGGGCGTTGGCCAGGGTGGTGTCACCCAGCGGCTGGTGGACGTCTGCCTTGGAGACTTCCAGGATCTTGCGAATGAGGGAGAAGCCGTTGGAGTGGGGGCCGCTCGCGGCCAGGGCGATCAGGGCATCCCCTTCGCCGACCTTGCTGCCGTCGATGATCTCGCTCTTCTCCACCACGCCGACGCAGAAACCGGCGATGTCGTAGTCTTCCCCTTCATACATGCCGGGCATCTCGGCGGTCTCGCCACCCACCAGGGCGCAGCCGGACTGCTCGCAGCCGACGCCGATGCCGGTGACCACGGCCGCGGCGGTGTCCACGTCCAGCTTGCCGGTGGCATAGTAGTCGAGGAAGAAGAGGGGCTCGGCGCCCTGGACGATGAGGTCGTTGACGCACATGGCCACCAGATCGATCCCCACGGTGTCATGCTTCTTCAGATCGATGGCCAGACGCAGCTTGGTGCCCACCCCGTCGGTACCGGAGACCAGTACCGGTTCCTTGTAGCCTGCAGGGATTTGACACAGGGCCCCAAAGCCGCCAAGACCACCAAGGACTTCAGGACGACGAGTGCGCTTTGACACGCCCTTGATACGTTCAACCAGTGCATTGCCGGCATCGATATCCACGCCAGCATCCTTGTAGCTCAGTGAGGTTTTGTCAGTCACGCGTATTCCCCGTCATATAAAGAAGTGGAGGGTAAAATTCGGGGCGTATTCTATCAGCGGGCAGGGAAAAGCAGAAAGAAAATCGTTTGCGCGTTTTTGGATGGAAAAGCTCTACAAGGGGCGGCTTTTGTTGTATGATTCCGCGATTTTTTTGGCGGCAGTTAGAGGAGATAATAATGAAAGTCGTTGAAGTCAAACACCCCCTGGTCAAGCACAAGATCGGCCTGATGCGCGAAGGCGACATCAGCACCAAGCGTTTCCGTGAACTGGCCAAGGAAGTGGGCAGTTTGTTGACCTACGAAGCGACCTCTGACTTCGAAACCGAGAAAGTTACCATCGATGGCTGGAACGGGCCAGTGGAAGTTGACCAAATCAAGGGCAAGAAGGTCACCGTCGTGCCCATCCTGCGTGCCGGTCTTGGCATGATGGACGGGGTGCTGGAGCACATGCCGAGCGCCCGCGTCAGCGTGGTCGGTATCTATCGCGATGAAGAGACCCTGCAGCCGGTCCCCTACTTCGAGAAGATCGTCAGCAACATCGAAGAGCGTCTGGCCCTGGTGATCGACCCCATGCTGGCCACCGGCGGCTCCATGATCGCCACCATCGATCTGCTGAAGAAGAAGGGCTGCCAGTCCATCAAGGTGCTGGTGCTGGTTGCCGCCCCCGAAGGGATCAAGGCGCTGGAAGCGGCCCACCCGGACGTGGAGCTCTACTGCGCCGCCGTCGATCAGGGCCTGAACGAGAAGGGCTACATTGTCCCGGGTCTGGGCGATGCCGGTGACAAGATTTTCGGCACCAAATAAGTCCTGATGTCATCGGCGCTCTTTCAAAAAGAGCGCAAGCGAAGCCGGCCTCTCGCCGGCTTCGTGGTTTATGCCCCCCGCCGGCTTGCTGCCACCTGGGCCTTGCCGCTACCATAAGCACCATCCCCCATTTCGAGAATCTTCTTTATGCTGAAACGCTTAGCGATGCTCTTCTGCTGCTGTCTGCCATTCGTGGCGTCGGCCGCCCAGGTGACCGACCTCTATCAGGGCAAGGCACCCACCAGCGGCGACATGACGGCCGCTCAGGCTCAGGCCCTGGGGGATGTGCTCGTCAAGGTGACGGGCAAGCGGGACATCCTGACCCAGCCGGACGTGGTCAAGGCGCTGGCCGCGCCCGGTGACTATGTGCAGCACTACGGCTATCAGGACGTGGGGCCGGTGAAGTTTCTCAAGGCCGATTTCGACGTGGCCAAGGTCAACGCCCTGGTCGCCCAGAGCAAGTTTGCCCTGCTGGGGCCCGTGCGTCCTCAGTTGGGCGTCTGGCTGGTTGTCGACGAAGGGGAGCGCCGCATCCTGCCGGATCAGTCCGGCGATGGCTGGGCCGCCGCCCTGCGTACCCAGGCCCAGGCCATGGGGCTGCCCATCAGCATCCCGCTGATGGATCTCGACGACAACATGGCGGTCAACGCCACCGACGTCTGGGGTCGCTTCGCCGATCCCGTGCTCAAGGCGAGCCAGCGTTATGGCGCCGAAATGGTGGTGCTGGGCAAGCTGACGCCGGAGGGAGAGAGCTGGAGCATCGACTGGGGCCTCTATGGCGTCAAGCCGGGTGCCCAGGCCGGGGAGCTGACCGAACTGACCAAGGGGTCTGGCTCGGGGTCCCAGGCCGAGGTGGCCAAGGGGTTTGCCGATGCCCTGGCCGGCTGGCTGGTGCAGCAGTACGGCACCCGCCTCTCCGGGGTCGCCTCCAGCCAGACCCTGGTGGTGGAGGGGTTGTCCGACATCGACGGCATGATCCAGATACAGAAGATGCTGCAAGGCATGGCCAGCGTTACCAAAGTGGCGATCGGCAAGCTGGAGGGAGACAAGGTCACCTTCAATCTCTCGTTGCAGGGAGACAAGGCGGAGCTGGTGCGGGGTCTGCAGCTTGAGAGCCGTCTGCGCCAGGTGGAAGACAACGAGAGCGGCCTGCGCTACCAATGGTCGCAGCCCTGAGCCCAGAGGATGTTCCAGACCGCCCGGCATGACCCGGGCGGTTCTCTATCTGCCGCTCTGGTGATACACTTGCCCGCAAATATCACAGTCAAAGCCCAACGAGTGAAGCAACCGGCCCAACTGTCTCTCGCCGTACAACTACCGGATGATGAAACCTTCGTCAGTTTTTATCCCGGCAACAATGCCCATCTGATCACCGCCCTCAAGAACGCGGCCATCGGTCAGGGCTCGCCCTTCCTCTATTTCTGGGGAGCCAAAGGCTCGGGCCGCTCCCATCTGCTGCACGCCACCTGCGCCGAGGTCAACGCCCGCGACGCCGCCGCTGCCTATCTCTCCCTCGATCAGTTCGAACAGCTCGACCCCAGCATGCTGGATGCCCTGGAGAGCCTGCCCCTGGTCTGCCTCGACAGCCTGGAGGCGATCGCCGGCAACGCCCTGTGGGAGCGGGCCCTGTTCGACTTCTACAACCGCTGGAAGGAGAAGGGAGAGGGGACCCTGGTGGTCACCGGCTGCAGTGCGCCGCGCAAGCTGGGGTTGCAGCTGCCGGATCTCGCCTCCCGCCTGGATTGGGGAGTGAGCTTCCACCTCGATGAGCTCGATGACGAAGGCAAGCTCAGTGCCCTGCAACTGCGCGCCGAGCTGCGGGGCTTCAAGCTGCCTATCGACGTGGGCCGCTTCCTGCTCAACCGGCTGTCGCGCGACATGCGCACCCTGCTCGCCACCCTCAACCGGCTCGACAACGCCTCCTTCCGCGCCAAGCGCAAGCTGACCATTCCCTTTGTCAAAGAGATACTCGAGCTCTGAGCCCGTCAAGCTGGTTTGAGGCTCGGCGACGCCGAGGCCACGGATAAAAAGAAACCCCGGCCACTGGCCGGGGTTTTGCTATCTCAAGGGATTCTGCTTATCAGTGGAACTGATCTTCTTCGGTCGAGCCGGTCAGCGCGGTCACCGAGGATTGCCCACCCTGGATAGCTGGCTGAAAGGGTCACCTGGTCGGCGCCATTCTAGCCATCACCTTAGTGGAACTGGTCCTCTTCGGTGGAGCCCGTTAAAGCGGTCACCGAGGATTGGCCACCCTGGATGACGGTGGTCACCTTGTCGAAGTAACCGGTGCCCACCTCCTGCTGGTGCGCCACGAAGGTGTAGCCCCGCTCGGCGGCCGCGAACTCAGGCTGCTGCACCATCTCGACGTAGTGCTTCATGCCCTCGCCGCGAGCGTACTGGTAGGCCAGCTCATACATGTGGAACCACATGTTGTGGATGCCCGCGAGGGTGATGAACTGGTACTTGTAGCCCATGTCGGAGAGCTCCTGCTGGAAGCGGGCGATGGTGGCATCGTCCAGGTTCTTCTTCCAGTTGAAGCTCGGGGAGCAGTTGTAGGCCAGTATCTTGTCCGGGTACTGGGCCTTGATGGCCTCGGCAAACTGGCGCGCCTCGTCCAGATCGGGCTTGGCGGTCTCGCACCACACCATGTCGGCGTAGGGAGCATAGGCCAGGCCGCGGGAGATGGCCTGCTCGATGCCGGCCTGAACCTTGTAGAAGCCCTCGCTGGTGCGCTCACCGGTCAGGAAGCCGGCGTCGTAGGGGTCCGCATCCGTGGTCAGCAGATCCGCCGCGTTGGCGTCGGTGCGGGCGATCACCAGGGTGGTGGTGCCGCAGACGTCCGCCGCGAGGCGGGCCGCGATGAGTTTCTGCACCGCTTCCTGGGTCGGGACCAGCACCTTGCCGCCCATGTGGCCGCACTTCTTCACTGAGGCCAGCTGATCCTCGAAGTGCACGCCGGCGGCGCCCGCCTCGATCATCCCCTTCATCAGCTCGAAGGCGTTCAGCACGCCGCCGAAGCCGGCTTCCGCATCCGCGACGATGGGCAGGAAGTAGTCGATGAAGCCCTTGTCCTGCGGGCCCACCTTGTTGGCCCACTGGATCTGGTCGGCACGGGCGAAGGAGTTGTTGATGCGCTCCACCACCGAGGGCACGGAGTTGGCCGGGTAGAGGGACTGATCCGGGTACATGGTGGAGGAGAGGTTGTTGTCCGCCGCCACCTGCCAGCCGGAGAGGTAGATGGCCTCGATGCCGGCCTTGGCCTGCTGCACCGCCTGACCACCGGTCAGGGCGCCGAGGCAGTTCACATAGCCTTTCTTGGCGCCGCCGTGGATCAGTTCCCACAGCTTGTCGGCACCGCGTTGGGCCAGGGTGTGTGCCGGCTGCAGGCTGCCACGCAGGTTCACCACGTCCTCGGCGCTGTAGCCGCGCTTGATCCCTTTCCAGCGGGGGTTTTCTGCCCAGTCTTTCTCGATAGCCTGGATCTGTTGCTCACGGGTCAGTGCCATATCAGTTCCCTCTTTCATTGATTTCACGTTTCCATTGACTTGTTATGGGGGCCGTCACCGGCCCGGGTTTCACAGCCGCTCGTAGCCGGGCAGCGTCAGAAAATCGATCAGGGTGTCGGCGCAGGTGATCTCCTCCATCAGGGCGCTCGCCTCGGCGAAGCGGCCAGCCTGCCAGCGCGCCTCGCCCACTTCGCGTCTGACCACCTCCTGCTCCTCGGCCAGCATCTGGCGGAACAGCGCCTTGGTCACCACCTGGCCGCTTGACAGGGATTTTCCGTGGCGGATCCACTGCCAGATGGAGGTGCGGGAGATCTCGGCGGTCGCCGCATCTTCCATCAGGCCGTAGATGGGCACGCAGCCGTTACCGCCTATCCAGGCCTCCAGATACTGCAGGGCGACCCGGATATTGGTGCGCATGCCCGCCTCGGTGCGCTCCCCCTCGCAGGGAGCCAGCAGATCGGTGGCGGTGATGGGGGCATCCTGCTCGCGCAGCACATGGATCTGGTTGCTGGCGTCGGCCGGGATGGCGGCGTTGAAGACCGCCATGGCGGTATCGGCGAGGCCGGGGTGGGCCACCCAGGTGCCATCGTGGCCGTTGTTTGCCTCACGCTCCTTGTCTGCCTTCACCTTGGCGAATACCTCGGCATTGACCGCCGGATCCTTGGCCGGGATAAAGGCGGCCATGCCGCCCATGGCCAGGGCACCGCGCTTGTGGCAGGTCTTGATGAGCAGCCGCGAGTAGGCGGACAGGAACGGCTTGTCCATGGTGACCACCTGGCGGTCCGGCAGAACGCGATCCGGGTGGTTCTTCAAGGTCTTGATGTAGCTGAAGATATAGTCCCAGCGGCCGCAGTTGAGGGCGACGATGTGGTCCTTCATCTGATAGAGCAGCTCGTCCATCTCGAACACCGCCGGCAGGGTTTCGATGAGCACGGTCGCCTTGATGGTGCCGCGGGGCAGGCCGAACCTGTCTTCGGTCCAGGCAAACACCTCGCTCCACCAGCGCCCCTCCAGATGGCTCTGCAGCTTGGGCACATAGAAGTAGGGGCCGGAGCCCTTGGCCAGCAGCGCCTTGTGGTTGTGCAGGAAGTAGAGCGCGAAGTCGAACAGGCCGCCGGGGATGGGCTCGCCGTCGAAAGTGATGTGCTTCTCCGGCAGGTGCAGGCCGCGCACCCGGCAGACGAGAACGGCCGGATCGGAACTCAGGGTATAGGCCTTCCCCTCCGGGCTCTGGTAGGCAATGGTGCCGTTGACGGCGTCGCGCAGGTTGATCTGACCCTCGATCACCTTGTTCCAGGCCGGCGCCAGGGAGTCTTCGAAGTCGGCCATGAACACCTTGACGTTGGCGTTGAGGGCGTTGATCACCATCTTGCGCTCGACCGGGCCGGTGATCTCCACACGCCTGTCCTGCAGGTCGGCGGGGATGCCACGAATGGTCCAGTCGCCGTCGCGGATGTGAGCGGTTTCGGGCAGGAAGTCCGGCAGCTCACCTGCGTCGGTGCGGGCCTGACGGGCGACCCGTTGTTTGAGCAGTTCATTGCGCTGGGGAGCGAAGCGTTCCACCAGCTCGGATACCAGGGCCACCGCATCCGGCGTCAGGATCTGCGCGTAATCGGGAAGCATCTCGCCTTGGATGTGCAGGCGGGGGCTGCTGATGGTCTGGGCCGGTGCCGACATAGGGTTCACTCCTTTGAAAGTTACATTTTGAACTTACTAACTACGACTAACGTCTATATTCGTTTCTCTTAAACTCCCCGTAACAGCGGGGTAACACGACTCATAAGGTGCAAAAGAATGGGGGGTTCGTCAACTTGATTTTTAAAACAGGTGTTTTGGTGTGGTTGTTAAGATGATGTTTTAAAAGGATTTACTTGATTAGCATAAAAGCTCTACACAGATAGTTATGCTCTTGGTTGCGCCGCCCCTCAGGGAGGATGAATGGGCCGGCAAGCGGGTGTCGGAAATGTAATTAATTACGTAATAAAATTACAAATGCAAAAAGAAATCCCGACCTTACTCCAGGCTTGGAAAAAACATCTGTATGAAATGCATCCTTTCAATGCAGCTTTCATCTGGCCTGCAAGGAGACTGGTTGATGAACTGTTGTTTAAAACCGAATCAGGAAAAGATGTGAAGAGGGAGGGGAAACGGGGATAGCAGGGAAATGACGCGCAATAACGTAGGTTTGTATCAGGGAACGGGAGCCCGAGGGAGGGATGTGCATCGTTATCGGCTAGTGAATAAAACCAGAGTTTTATCTTTTTATGGCATTTTATCGTTATTTGTGAGGGCGGTGTCTCGTCAGGGGTAGAAGGCGGTGCCGGACAGCAAAACCGGCGTCTTGAACCGCAACTTGGGGCCTGTTCGTCTCAGTAATCTTCATCCGGGGCGGCGAGATCGATCACATCGAGATGCACTGAACCGCCGAATTCGTGCTCCGCGGGATCGAGATCGGCGGGGGAGAGCAGGGGCTGAACGGGCTGAGTGTCAACTGCTTGGGTCATGGATGCTTGCCTCATTGATTGCAAGCCGGTCGGTGAGTCCATCACCCTAACGCCCACCTCCCTGTTTTCTGGCCGGCGGAAAAGTTGCGTATCCTAGCGGCACTTTGTAAAAGCTTCAAGTGGTTCTGTATAAAATTCATGCCAATAAAAAGCGGCGACCCGATGAACGGGGGAGGCGAGAGGAAAAAGAGGCGAGCGTCGGGCGTGCAGGCAAAAAAATAGCCCAGTCGTTTGACTGGGCTATTTTCGGGGAATTTGGTCGGTGTGAGAGGATTCGAACCTCCGACCCTCTACACCCCATGCAGATGCGCTACCTGGCTGCGCTACACACCGACGGAGTCAGCTCGGCTGACGGGGAGGAAGTCTAATCGGATGATTTGGCGGGCGCAACTCCTTTTTTATCAGGGAGATGCCGACTGCTTCTTTATTGTTCAGCGAAGATGCAACTTGGGCCCTGGCCGGAGTTTTGGCATAATCGCCGCCCCCTTAGGTGGGCACAGGGTGGCGAACACCCAACTCGGGGCGTTCTTATGTCGCCGGGGCCTTTGGCCTCTCTTTCATTGACTGCATCTTCTGTCGTGGGCTACCGGCTACCGGCCAGCGCGAGGCGGAAGGGGCCCGGTGTGCCCAGGGCCGGGACGCAGCAATCCGGAAGTGCGCGGCCGATGCCGTGCAGGGGCCAGGCAAGCCGACATCATATCGACGAGAGGATCAGGGCGTGAAACCATCTGAAGTTGCAGCACAGATCAGCCAGCGCGAGCAGGACGAACGCTGGATGCGCCATGCCATGGCCCTGGCAGCCAGGGCAGAGGGGATAGGCGAGATCCCGGTGGGCGCCGTGCTGGTGCTGGGGGACAAGATAGTGGCAGAGGGGTGGAATCGCTCCATCAGCGAGCACGACGCCTGCGCCCATGCCGAGGTGATGGCGCTTCGGGAAGCGGGCAAGCAGCTTGAAAACTATCGCCTGCTCGACACCACCCTCTATGTGACGCTGGAGCCCTGCTGCATGTGTGCCGGCGCCCTCATCCACAGCCGGGTCAAGCGGGTGGTCTATGGTGCCCGGGATTTGAAGACGGGGGCGGCAGGGTCTGTGTTCGACATCCTGCTGGATCCCCGCCACAACCACCAGGTGGCACTGACGGGGGAGGTGCTCGCCGACGCCTGCTCGGCCCAGCTGTCGGATTTCTTCAAACGGCGCCGCGCCGAGAAGAAGGCGGCCAGACTCGCCGCGAAAGAGGCGCTTCCTCAAGATGACAGCGGGGCCTGATGGCCCCGTTTGCTTTTATTTCACTGCCAGACCGGCGGCCTGCTTCCCCCCGAATACCAACTGCCACCCCTGCGATGAAGCCCGCGCTCTTTGCCGCTGTTGATGTAACAAAACTGTCATGCATCCGCCATATAATGCCGCCAAGCCTAGCTCACATTGAGGTCTTGCATGTCATCGGAATCGTTAAATCTGGTCATGGCGGGCAGTCGAAAACGCCGGATCAAGGATAAATTGGCCAAATATGGCGTCACCACAGGGGGAGCCCTGGTGCTGGTGGCGCTGTTGCTTATCTTCTTCTACCTGCTCTATGTGGTGAAGCCCATCTTCAATGGCGCCAGCATGGAGAGCACCGCTTCCTTCACCCTGCCCATCAAGGGCAAGACCGCCTGGCTCGGGGTCGAGGAGCAAAACGAGATAGGTTACCGCTTCAGCGACCTGGGAAAGGTCAAGTTCTTTGCCGTGCAACCGGATGGCAAGATCAAGACCGGACAGGTGATTGGCGAGGCACAGGTGAACGGCGAGATCACGGCGGTCGCGCCGCCTGCACCGGGCCAGAAACTCATCGCCTATGGGTTTGCCGACGGCAAGGCTCAGGTGGTGCAACCCTATTTCAAGATCTCCTATCCCAATGACGTGCGCGTCATTGAGCCCAGCCTGCAATATCCCTTCGGCGAGACCCCCGTGGTGATCGATCCCCAGGGCAAGGCGCTGACGCGCATGGTCTTCGAGGCGACCAAGGACAAGATGGCGACCGCGGCCGTGACCGAAGATGGTCGTGGTGTGCTGATGGTGATGAGCGGCGAGGAGAATTTCCTCTCCGGCGAAATCGAGTGGAGCAACCAGACCTACACCATTCCGTCCCTGCCACGCCATGTTGACCAGATGCTGCTGACCCCGAACCTGCGCCTGTTGTTCGTGCGCGAGGGCAACCGCCTGTCGGTCTATGACATCCACAACCTGAGCGACATCTCCCTGCGCAATGTCATGGAGATCAACGCCCCCAATGCCAGCGTGACCCAGGTGGCCCTGCTCTCCGGTGCGTCCTCCCTGCTGGTGGGCAACGACAACGGCGTCATCTCCCAGTGGTTCGAGGTGGCAAAGGATGGCAAGCGCCAGTTCACCCAGATCCGTGACTTCAAGAGTGACGCGCCGGTCGCCCTGCTGACCCCCGAGCACTTTCGCAAGGGCTTCATCAGCGCAGGCAGCGACGGCACCATCAACTTCTTCCATGCCACCGGCGAAGCCAAGCTGCTTGGCGAGAAGATTGACGGGGGCAACCTGGCTGCTGTTGCCATCTCTCCTCGCCACAACCTGCTGTTGACCCAGCAGGGGGATGACTTCAAGGTCTTTGACGTCGAGAACGATCACCCCGAGGTAACCTGGTCTGCCCTCTGGCAACAGGTGTGGTATGAAGGCTATCCCGAGCCCCAGTACGTGTGGCAGTCCACCTCCGCCAGCAACGACTTCGAAGCCAAGCTGAGCCTGGTGCCCCTGGTGTTCGGTACCTTGAAAGCCTCCTTCTATGCCATGGTGTTCGCGGTGCCCCTGGGTGTCGCCGGTGCCATCTACACCGCCTACTTCATGTCGGCGGGGCTGCGCAAATACGTCAAGCCGACGGTGGAGATCATGGCGGCGCTGCCGACCGTCATCCTCGGCTTCCTGGCGGGTCTGTGGCTTGCGCCCATCATCGAAGGGGCCCTGCCCGGGGTGATCCTGCTGCTGATCCTGCTGCCCATGGGCATGCTGCTCACCGCCCTGGTGTGGAACTATCTGCCGGAGCGAGGCCGCACCTGGCTGCCGGAAGGCTGGCACGCCATCCTGCTTATCCCTGTGTTGCTGTTCATCGGTTGGGGCGCCTTCGCCCTGAGCCCCATCATCGAGAACGCCTTCATGCACGGTGATTCGCGCATCTGGCTGACCCACGACATGGGCATCAAGTTTGACCAGCGCAACTCCCTGGTGGTCGGTATCGCCATGGGCTTTGCGGTCATCCCCACCATCTTCTCCATCGCCGAAGACGCGGTCTTCTCGGTGCCCAAGCACCTGACCCAGGGCTCGCTTGCGCTGGGGGCGACCCCGTGGCAGACCCTGAGCCGGGTGGTGATCCTCACCGCGAGCCCGGGCATCTTCTCGGCGGTGATGATGGGCCTTGGCCGCGCCGTGGGCGAGACCATGATCGTGCTGATGGCCACAGGCAACACCCCCATCATGGACTTTTCCATGTTCCAGGGGCTACGGACCCTGGCGGCGAACATCGCGGTGGAGATGCCGGAATCGGAAGTGGGCAGCTCCCACTACCGGGTGCTCTTCCTCGCCGCCTTCGTGCTGTTTGTGTTCACCTTCTTGTTCAATACCCTGGCCGAATTCGTCCGCCAGCGGTTGCGTGAAAAGTACAGCTCTCTGTAAGGACTAAGGAATCGACAATGGGTAAGTGGTTTAAATCGGGGGCCCCCTGGATCTGGATGACGGGGGGCGCCGTCAGCCTGAGTCTGGTGGCCGTACTGGGTCTGTTGTTGCTGATTGGCTGGCGTGGTCTGGTCTATTTCTGGCCCCATCCCATCTATGAGTGGCAACTTGAAGATGCAAGCGGCAACAAGAGCGTCCTGATTGGCGAGATCAACGACCGGGAGCTGGTGCCGGTGGAGCGCCTGCGCGCCGCAGGCCAGGCGCTGGAAGGGGAGGATCGCGAAGAGATTACCCGTTATCTGGTCAAAACCGGCAACCGGGAGTTCGTCGACCTCGATTTTCGCTGGGTGCTGGAGACCGATATCAAATCGCGCACCCAGCCGGCGGAGATCGCCATGGTGGAGCGTGCCACCAACGGCAACTTCTATGGTTACATCACCTCGGTGAAGGAAGATGGCCAGGAGCTGACCACGGATCTGCATCCCGCCTTGCAGCGGGTGCTGGCCCGTGCCAACGGCCTCTCAAGCCAAGCCAACGACCTGCAAAAAGGGGCCATCGGCAGCATCAACTATCAGCTGGAGCGCCTGCGCCTGAAAGAGCGCAAGGCCGAGCTGGATGACAAGCTGACCGATCAGCTTAAAGCCGAGCTGGCGAGCGAGCGTCAGGCCCTCAACGACCGTTATCAGGTGCTGGAGAAAGAGCTCTTCTCCCTGCGTACCCAGGCGGACAGAGACAGCATCACCGTCAAGGACATGCGCGGCGAACTGGTGACCATGCCGATGTCCAAGGTACTGGATGTGGTCTGGCCCAACGACATGAGCCTGATGGCCAAGGTGGGTCACTGGTTCCACCAGATAGGCAAGTTCGTCTCCGATGACCCCCGGGAGGCGAACACCGAGGGCGGCGTCTTCCCTGCCATCTTCGGCACCGTCTTCATGGTGATCCTGATGGCCATCATCGTGACCCCGCTTGGGGTGGTGGCGGCGGTCTACCTGCACGAGTACGCAGGCAAGAACAGCCTGACCAAGATCATCCGCATCGCGGTGATCAACCTGGCGGGGGTGCCCTCCATCGTCTACGGCGTGTTTGGCCTGGGCTTCTTCGTCTACACCCTGGGGGGCAGCATCGACCGCCTCTTCTACCCGGAAGCGCTGCCGAGCCCGACCTTCGGTTCCCCCGGTGTCATCTGGTCAGCCCTGACCCTGGCCATCCTGACCCTGCCGGTGGTGATCGTCTCAACCGAAGAGGGGCTGGCCCGGATCCCGAGCACCATTCGCCAGGGTTCGCTGGCGCTGGGTGCTACCCAGGCCGAGACCCTGTGGCGCATCGTGCTGCCCATGGCCAGCCCGGCCATCATGACCGGCCTTATCCTGGCCATCGCCCGTGCGGCGGGCGAGGTGGCGCCGCTGATGCTGGTGGGGGTGGTGAAGCTTGCTCCCACGTTGCCGATGGATGGCAACTTCCCGTACCTGCACGTGGAGCGCAAGTTCATGCACCTGGGCTTCCACATCTATGACGTGGGCTTCCAGAGCCCGAACGTCGAGGCGGCGCGTCCTCTGGTCTACGCCACCTCCTTCCTGCTGGTGACGGTGATCGTCGGCCTCAACCTGACGGCGATCGGTATTCGTAACCACCTGCGCGAGAAATTCCGGTCGCTGGAACATTAATCCAGCCATTACAGAGACGGGCAGGGACCTTCCCTGCCAACCAGATATTCCGGCAGCGGGCAAGACGTTTGCCCGCTGCCACCAAGAGAATTTGAGGTAAACAGATGATCAACGTAACACCGAGTTCGGCCCCGCACACCGCCACCGACCTGCTCAACCTGACCCCGGAGCAGACTGCGCTGGAGGTGAAGGATCTCAACCTGTACTACGGCAACAAGCAGGCGCTGTTCAACGTCAACATGAAGATCCCCAAGGGTCAGGTCACCGCCTTCATCGGCCCGTCCGGTTGCGGCAAGTCCACTTTGCTGCGCTGCATCAACCGGATGAACGATCTGGTGGAGATCTGCCGCATCGAGGGGGAGATCCAGCTGCACGGCCACAACATCTATGACAAGAGCGTGGATGTCTCCGCCCTGCGCCGTCAGGTGGGCATGGTGTTCCAGCGCCCCAACCCCTTCCCCAAGTCCATCTACGAGAACGTGGTCTACGGCCTGCGTCTGCAGGGCATCAATGACCGCCGTACCCTGGACGAGGCCGCCGAGCGTTCCCTGCGCGGTGCTGCCCTGTGGGAGGAAGTGAAGGATCGTCTGCATGACAACGCCTTCGGCCTCTCCGGCGGTCAGCAGCAGCGTCTGGTGATTGCCCGTGCCATCGCCATCGAGCCGGAAGTGCTGCTGCTCGATGAACCGACCTCGGCGCTGGACCCCATCTCCACCCTCACCATCGAGGAGCTCATCAACGAGCTCAAGAGCCAGTTCACCGTGGTGATCGTGACCCACAACATGCAGCAGGCGGCGCGGGTCTCGGATCAGACCGCGTTCATGTACATGGGGGAACTCATCGAGTACTCGAATACCAACACCATCTTCACCACCCCGGCCAAGAAGAAGACCGAAGACTACATTACCGGTCGTTACGGCTAAGGGATGCCGCTGATTGAGATGAGCAAGTTGAGCATCAACAAGCAGATTGGCAGTCAGTTCAACGGCTAAGGCATGTTGGTGCAACAAGGGTGATTGAGATGAACAAGATGAGCATCAACAAACAGATTGGCAGTCAGTTCAACGGCTAAGGCATAATCGGAGCAACAAGGATTACTGGTATGGACAATATGAACCTCAACAAACACATCTCCGGTCAGTTCAATGCCGAGCTTGAGAGCGTGCGCAATCAGGTACTGGTGATGGGGGGGCTGGTGGAGAAGCAACTCACCGACGCCATCGCCGCCATCCATGGCCAGGATCTGGATGCGGCGCGCAAGATCGTGGCCAACGACCACAAGGTCAACGCCATGGAAGTGGCGATCGACGAGGAGTGCACCCGCATCATCGCCAAGCGTCAGCCCACCGCGTCCGACCTGCGGCTGGTGATGGCCATCATCAAGACCATCACGGATCTGGAGCGGATTGGCGACGTGGCGGACAAGATTGCCCGCATGCTGACCGACAACGCCAACAAGCCCCAGCCACCGCTGGTGTCGCTGGAGAACATGGGGCGTCGCACCATCAAGATGCTCCACGACGTGCTCGACGCTTTCGCCCGCATGGATCTGGACGCGGCGCTCGCGGTCTACAAGGAAGATGACAAGGTGGATCGGGAGTACGAGTCCATCATCCGCGAGCTGATGACCTACATGATGGAAGATCCGCGCACCATCCCCCAGGTGCTCAACGTGCTCTGGGCGGCACGGGCCATCGAGCGGGTCGGTGATCGCTGCCAGCACATCTGCGAGTACATCGTCTACTACGTCAAGGGCAAGGATGTGCGCCACACCAAGGCCGATGACCTGAGCGATCTGCTGGGCAAGGGCTGATGGGGCGCCTTGGGTGGAGCTCCCGTCGCGGCTGCAGGACGGGAATCCAACTCTGATTGAATAAAAAGGCGCTTTGAGCGCCTTTTTCATTGCATGGCACGGCAGTTCAAGATAACGCCACCCGGCGGGCGCTTTTCTGCTAGAATATGGCCCCTGTGTGAGTCCCGGATGGAGTCACGGTCCGGTTTCCCGGGCCCAGTTTGCCGTCTTGTGCTAAGGCGGCTGTAGCAATAGGTTAATCATGAGTTTTGCCGATAGTTTGTTCTTTCTGATGCTGCTGGTCGCCGGCAGCGTGTTCTTCTCACTCTCCGAGATCTCCCTTGCCGCCTCCCGCAAGATCAAGTTGCAGGTGATGGCCGACGAGGGCAACCGCCACGCCGAGAAGGTGCTGGCATTGCAGGCCCAGCCGGGCAACTTCTTTACCGTGGTGCAGATAGGCCTCAATACCGTCGCCATCCTGGGCGGTATCCTGGGCGAGTCTGCCCTGAACCCGGCCATCAAGGCGTTTATCTCCGAGTTCTATCAGGGGCCCTGGCTTGGCGAGATCAGCTCCGCGGCCTCGTTCGTCTTCGTCACCGGCATGTTCATCCTGATAGCGGACCTGATGCCCAAGCGCCTTGCCATGACCATGCCCGAGCGGATCGCCGTGGTGGTCGTGCGTCCCATGATGCTGTGCGTCACCTTGCTGATGCCGCTGGTGTGGCTGTTCAACGGCATGGCCAACGGCCTGTTCCGGCTGATGCGCATCTCCATGGTGCGCAACGACGAGATCACCTCCGACGATATTTATGCGGTGATGGATGCAGGTGCCGAAGCCGGTGTCATTCAGCGCGAGGAGCACCAGCTCATCGAGAACGTGTTCGAGCTCCAGTCCTTGGGTGTCACTTCCGCCATGACGGCGCGGGAGAGCCTCATCTACTTCACCCTGCAAGAGGGGGAGGAGAGCATCAAGGCGAAGATCGCCGAGCACCCCCACAACAAGTTCCTGGTGTGCGACCACAACCTCGACAGCATCAAGGGGTTCGTGGATGCCAAGGAGCTGCTGATCCGCGTCATCAGCGGCCAGAGCATCGATCTCAACAGCGGCTCCCTGGTTCAGAACGTCATCATTATTCCCGACACCCTCAACCTCTACGAGGCGATGGAGTACTTCAAGAACCATCGTGGCGATTTTGCGGTGGTGATGAACGAATACGCCCTGGTGGTGGGCATTGTCACCATGAATGACCTGATGAGTACCGTCATGGGGGAGTGGGCCACCCACGTGGTGGAAGAGCAGATCGTCCAGCGGGACGAGAACTCCTGGCTGGTGGACGGGGTGACCCCCATCTCCGACGTGATGCGCGCCTTCGACATCGAGGAGTTCCCGGAAAACCAGAACTACGAGACCATCGCCGGTTTCATCATGTACATGCTGCGCAAGATCCCCAAGCGCACCGACTCGGTCAAATATGCCGGTTACAAGTTCGAAGTGGTGGACATCGACAGTTACAAGATTGACCAGTTGCTGGTCACCCGGGTAGAACCTGCGAGCAATGAGAAGCCCGCTCAGGAATCCTAAAGGAGTTCGTTAGCAATCATGAAGATGAAGACTCATTCCCGTGCGCTGGCCTGTGTGGCGCTCGCCCTGGCACTGGGTGCCTGCAGCCAGAGCGCACCGCGCAAGCCGGTGACGCCTGCCAAACCCGTCGCTCCCCAGCCTGCGGTGGTGGTCCCGCAGCAGGATCCCGATGCGGTGGTGCAAAGCGCCGTGGCAGAGCCCAGCCCGGTGTTCGACGAGGAGTATCACGGCCCGGATCAAGGGTCGCTTGAATCGGTCACCGCCCTGTTTGCCCGGGGTTACATCGAATCGGCCATGCGCGAGACCATGCTGGCGGCGGTGCACAGCGACTATCCGCTGCTCGGCATGCGGGACGTGCGTCTCACCGACCCTGTTGCCAAGTTCCTCACCTCGGCCCAGGCACGCACCACGGCCCACGACTACCTCTATGCCGGGGTGCAGCGTCGGCTGGGCCGCCCGCTCAGCCCCGCCCAGTGGGAGCAGATCTGGCAGGGCTATCCCCAGCAGGGTCGGGTCTCCGACTGGGTCAAGCAGACCAAGCGGGTGCTGGCCGGGCGCTGAGTCCCTCTGGTTATCGGCGGCTGTGTCCGCCTTGATCCCCTGTTTCACAAGAGGTCACCCCCCGGGGTGGCCTCTTGTCGTTTCAGTGCCTGGCCAGGTGATGCCTGTGCCGGGGAGATCTCCCTTTGCCGCCATCATCCTGAGCTTGCCCGGATTTGTTCGTAGCCCCCGATTGCCTCTTGTTCTACTTTGGGTCATGATATTTGGGATTTCTAGCCGTCTAGATGTTTTGATGGCTTAATGTGGTTTCACACAATAAACACCCGTCATGGCGGGGAGACGCAGAGAGACAGAGATGGACAAGCAGGATTTGTGGGTACTCGATGGCGGTATGGGCCGTGAACTGGCGCGGCGTGGTGCGCCGTTCCGTCAACCGGAGTGGTCGGCGCTGGCGTTGATGGAAGCGCCCGAGACGGTGCGCGAGGTACACCAGGCTTATGCGACGAGCGGTGCCCGGGTGATCACCACCAACAGCTATGCCCTGGTGCCCTTCCATATCGGCGAGGCGCGCTTTGCCGCCCAAGGGGAGGCACTTGCGGCTCTGGCCGGGCAACTGGCCAGAGACGTGGCCGACGAGCAGGGGGGAGCCGTCAAGGTGGCCGGTTCCTTGCCGCCGCTCTTTGGCTCCTATCGTGCGGACCTCTATCAGGCCGAGCGGGTGAGCGAGCTGGCGACACCGCTTATCCGTGCCCTGTCACCCCATGTGGATCTCTGGCTGGCGGAGACCATGAGCCTCATCGCCGAGCCCCTGGCCCTCAAGGCCCTGTTGCCCGAGGACGGCAAGCCGTTCTGGGTCTCCTTTACTCTGGAAGACGAGGCGCCGGGCAGCGAGCCCACCCTGCGCTCCGGCGAGCGGGTGGCGGATGCCGTGACCGCGTTGGCGTCGGCCGGGGTGGATGCCATCCTGTTCAACTGCTGCCAGCCCGAGGTGATTGAAGGGGCGCTCAAGGTGGCCGTCGCCGCGTTGCAGGTTCAGGGGCGCACCGACGTTCGCCTCGGCGCCTATGCCAACGCCTTCCCGCCCCAGCCCAAGGAGGCGACTGCCAATGACGGTCTGGACGAGATCCGCGGCGATCTGGGGCCGCTGGATTACCTCGGCTGGGCCGAGCGCTGGCGCAGAGCCGGGGCAAACCTCATCGGCGGCTGCTGTGGCATCGGCCCGGAACACATCGAGGCGCTGGCCAGCCGGCTGCGTTAAGGAGCGCCCATGAAAGAGAGCAAGATCGGGCTCTGGTCCCTCACTGCGCTGGTGTTCAGCTCCATGGTGGGGGCCGGCATCTTCAGCCTGCCCCAGAACATGGCCGATGTGGCGGGCGCCCGCGCCGTGCTGATCGGCTGGGCCGTCACCGGGGTCGGCATACTGGCGCTGGCCATGAGCTTCCTCTACCTGTCGCGGCTCAAACCCGAGCTCGACGGCGGCATCTACAGCTATGCCCGGGCCGGCTTTGGCGAGCTGGTGGGGTTCTTCTCCGCCTGGGGATACTGGCTCTGTGCCACCATCGGCGTGGTGGGTTATCTGGTGATCGCCTTCGCGGCCCTGGGCAGCTTTGTCGATACGCCGGAGCGGGTCTGGTTTGGCGAGGGCAACACATTGGCAGCTTTTGTCGGCGAGTCCTGCATCCTCTGGGCGGTGCACCTGCTGGTGGCCCGCGGCGTGCAGCAGGCGGCCCTGTTCAATCTGGTGGCGACCCTGGCCAAGAGCCTGCCGCTGCTGCTGTTCATCCTGTTCGCCTGCTACTGGTTCGATCCGGTCACCTTTGCGACGGATCAGGAGGGTAGCACCCTGGCGGTACCGGTCTCCGAGCAGGTGCGCAACACCATGCTCATCACCCTCTGGGTCTTCACCGGCATCGAAGGGGCAGCGGTGCTCTCGGCCCGGGCGAGAAACAAGCGGGATGTGGGCACCGCCACCGTGCTCGGCGTGGTGCTGGCGCTGCTGCTCTATGTGCTCATCTCGGTGCTGGCGCTCGGAATATTGAGCCGCCCGGAGCTTGCGGCCCTGCCCAACCCCTCCATGGCGGGATTGATGGCCCAGATGACGGGTTCCTGGGGCAAGTTGCTCATCAGCGCCGGCCTCATCGTGTCGGTGCTCGCCTCCTACGTGAGCTGGACCCTCTTCTCGGCCGAGGTGCCGTTCAGCGCGGCGCGTCACGGGGCCTTCCCGGCCATCTTCCGGCGCGAGAACCGCAACGGCACCCCCATCGCCTCGCTCTGGCTCACCAGCCTGACCGTGCAGGGCTGCTTGCTGCTGGTGTGGCTGCTTGGCAAGGGGTACACCAACCTGCTGCTCATCTCCACCTCCATGATCCTGGTGCCCTACCTGCTGATCGGCCTCTTCCTGCTCAAGCTGGTCTTCAGTGGCAAGGGTGGGCAGGGCCGCGGCCTGATGCGGGTGGTGGCGCTGGTGTCGAGCGGTTATGGTTTCTGGCTGCTCTACGCCGCCGGGGTGGAGTACCTGCTGCTGTCGCTTCTGCTCTACGGGCCGGGTCTGCTGTTGTTTCTCTACAGCCGTCGCCAGCTCGGCGCCGAACAGCGGCTCAGCGGGCGCGAACGGCTGCTGGCCGGGGTGACGCTGCTGAGCCTGATCCCCGCCGTCTGGTCCTTCGTTCACGTCTGACCCGGGGGGTGTCCCTGTCATGAAAAAGAGCGCCCCTGGGCGCTCTTTTTTTATCCTGGTCGGTGGGTCAACCGCTGGTGGGGCCCGCCGGTTTGCCAAACAGCACGGCGAGCTTTTGCCGCCAGGGGAGGCCACGGGCCTCTTGCAGCATGTCGCGCCACTCGTGGAAGGTGAGGGTGAGCGGGTTGAAGCTGTGGATTGGCTTGGTGATGCCGAAACGGCACGGCTCGCCCAAGTCTTCTTCCACGAAGGTGCCAAACAGCCGGTCCCAGATGATGAGCACGCCGGCGAAGTTGCGATCGATGTATCTGGCGTTGCTGGCGTGGTGCACCCTGTGGTGGGACGGGGTGTTGAAGATCCATTCAAGTTTGCCCAGCTTGCCCACCACCTGGGTGTGGACGAAAAACTGAAAACCCAGGCTCAAGAGCACGGTGGCCACCACCGCCTCGGGGGGGAAGCCGATGAGGATCATGGGGATCCAGAACAGCCACATGCCGGAGACCGGATACATCAGGCTCTGGCGAAAGGCGGTGGAGAGGTTGAGCCGCTCTGAGCTGTGGTGCACCACGTGGGAGGCCCAGAGCCAGCGCACATGGTGGCTCGCGAAGTGGAACAGCCAGTAGCAGAGATCCTGCAACAGAAAGAGCAGCAAGAGGCTCCAGAGGTTCAGCTCGATATCGAATAGTCGCCAGCCCCAGAGGGTGTCATAGAGATAGGCGATGGCAATGGCGGCCAGGGCATCGCCCCCCTGATGCATCAGTGCCAGGGTGGCATTGGCGAAGAGATCCTTCCACTGGTAGCCCGCCGTGGGATAGGCGGCACCGTGTTTTCGCAGGTAGAGCATCTCCCAGCCAATGAAAACCAGAAAGAGGGGCGAGAGGTAGAGCAGGAGCAGTTGCACATCCATGTGAGCCATCCGGTTGGACCAGTTGGATGTCAGCATACCGGATGATGTTAGAAACTCATTAACATTTGATGGTGATCCTCCTGTCTGACGCGGCCCGGCCTTGCCCTCCCTGTTTACACTGAAGAAGGAGCGCGCGCGGCATCTACCGCAAGCGGCAGTACCTTGGGAGGGAGAGAAAATGAACGGGACGCCTGTTTTTCTCATGCTCGGCCTGCTCAGTGCGAGTGCGATGGCCAATGACAGTTTCAACAGCGAGTTGAGCCATGTTGTCGGTGGTGCGGCCATGGGGGCGGGCTTTACGGCCATCGCGGATCACTATGGCTATCGGGAGCACAGGGGCTGGATTGGTTTTGGCATCTCGACCGGCATCGGCATCGCCGCAGAGCTGATCGAGCGGGCCAGTGGTCAGGGGCCCTTCTCCGCCCTGGATGCGGGGGCCAATGCGCTGGGGGCCGCCGCCGGTGCCTACGGGACGGATCGCTGGCTGCTGGCACCCGTGGTGCTGCCCGAGCAGCACTTCGCCGGCCTGACGGGCATGTATCGATTCTAGGGCGAGCCACCTGGAACAAAAAAGGGAGCCTGGGCTCCCTCTTCTTGATTTGCATGACACCGCTGCGCGGTTGATCGAGCCCGGGTTTGCCCCTTTACCGGATTGCCAATATCGGTGCGCTCGTCAGAGTACCTGGCTCAGGAACTGGCGCAGGCGCGGGGAGGGGGGATTGTCGAAGAAGTCGGCGGGTTTCTCGTCCACCAGCAACTCGCCGCTCTCCATGAAGAGCACCCTGTCCGCCACTTCCCGGGCAAAGCCCATCTCGTGAGTCACCACCACCATGGTCATCCCTTCGCGGGCCAACCCCTTCATGACGTCCAGCACCTCTCCCACCATTTCTGGGTCGAGGGCGCTGGTGGGCTCGTCAAACAGCATGATGCGCGGCTGCATGGCGAGCGCCCGGGCGATGGCCACCCGCTGCTGCTGGCCGCCGGAGAGCTGGGAGGGGTAGCTCTGGGCCTTGTTGGAGAGACCGACCTTGAGCAGCAGGGCCTTGGCCCGCTCCTCAGCCTCCTGGCGAGAGAGCCCTCTCACCTTCTGGGGGGCCAGGGTGATGTTGTCCAGCACCGTCAGGTGAGGGAAGAGGTTGAAGGATTGGAACACCATGCCCACCTCTTCCCGCAGCTTGTTGACATCCCCGGGTTCGGTGAGGCTGATGCCGTCGACCACGATATTGCCATCGTTGATGGTCTCCAGCTGGTTGAGGGTGCGCAGGAAGGTGGACTTGCCCGAGCCGCTCGGCCCCACGATCACCACCACTTCCCCTTCGGCCACCTGGGTGCTGACGTTTTTCAGGGCGTGCACCTCGGTGCCGTAGAACTTCTCTACACCGGTCGCCTTGATGATGGGATCAGTTGCTGCGCGCATAGTTCACCTCCAGACGACGCACCGGGAAGGGGCAGGGAGTGCCGGTGATGGCAGAACGTTTCGACACCGATGGCGTCTTGATAACGGGATCAGTTGCTGCGCGCATATTTCACCTCCAGACGACGCACCAGGAAGGAGAGAGTGCCGGTCAGCACCAGATAGAGCAGAGCCACGGTGAACCACACCTCGAACGGGCTGAAGGTGGAGCTGACGACTTCGCGCCCCGCCTTGGTGAGATCCGTGATGGAGATGACGGAGACCAGAGAGGAGTCCTTGATGAGGTTGATGAACTGGCCCGCGAGCGGTGGCAGCACCCGTTTGAAGGCCTGGGGCAGGATGACGTAGCGCATGGTCTGGGCCGAGGTCATGCCAAGGCTTCTGCCCGCTTCCATCTGCCCCTTGTGAATGGAGCTGATGCCGGCGCGCACGATTTCCGCCACGTAGGCGCCGGTGAAGACCGCGAGCGCCGCCACACCAGCGGTGAATCGGTCGAGGTTCAGCACGGTGCCGATAAAGAAATAGACGATGAAGATCTGCACCAGCAACGGGGTGCCACGGATGAGCTCCACATAGGTCACGGCCAGGTTGCGCAGGGCCGGATTGGGGGAGAGGCGGGCGAGCCCGGCCAGGGTGCCAAGCAGGATGGCGAAGATGCCCGCCACCAGGGAGAGCTTGACCGTGACCCAGACGCCCCAGGCGATGGGGCCGGCGGTCCAGCTCAGTTGCACATCCAAGGTATCGCCGAGGAAGACGGTATCCCCTTCAGCCAGCTGGGAGCCCTTGGGAGCGATGGCCTGACGGCGGCTGGGGTCGAGATCGTCTTGCAGGAAGAGCTGTCCCTTGTCCGCGACCACGGTGCCGTCAAACTCGGCATAGTGTTTCTGTTCTGCCTGATAGGCGATGTACTGGGGAATGCGTTCCCATCGCCAGGTGTAATCCACTGCCTGCACTGCCTTGTAGATGCCGAAAATGGCGGCCAGCACCAGCAGCAGGAAGATCCCGTGCCAGAGCAGCTGATTGGGCTTCTTTTCCATCTGTCTTGTGAGTTTGGGGTTGATCACTGTCACAACCTCTTTTGTCGTTATCGTGTGGGGAGTCTGCGTGAAGGGGCGGCATGCCGCCCCTTTGAGAGGTTATTTGAGCTGGTTCAGCCAGGCGGTGGATTCAAACCACTTCTTGTAGAGACGGTCGTAGCTGCCGTCGCCCTTGATCTGGCGCAGGTAGTTGTTGAACCAGTTGAGGGTGTCCTGATCCCCCTTGCGGATGGCCCAGGCCAGCGGCTCGAAGGTGAACGGCTTGTCGAGGTGCACCACGGCGCCCTGGTTCTGGGACGCGAAGATGGCGTTGTAGGGCAGGTCGTAGACAAAGGCATCCACCTTGCCGTTGATCACTTCCAGCTTGGCGTCATCCTGGGTTTCAAACTGCAGCAGGGTGGCCTTGGGGATCATGCGCTTGACCGCTTGCTCGCCGGTGGTGCCGAGTTTGACCGCGATCTTGTATTTGGGATCGTTGAGGTCCTGGAAGGATTTGATTTCGCCCGCCTTGTCCTTGCGAAGCACGATGGTCTGGCCGACGACGATGTAGGGATCGGCAAAGTTCACGCGCAGGTTGCGCTGGGGAGTGACGGTCATGCCGCCCATGATGACGTCGAACTTGTCGGTCAAGAGCGCGGGGATGATGCCATCCCAGGCGGTGTTGACGAACTCCACCTTCACGCCCATCTCCTTGGCGACCATCTTGGCAAGATCCACGTCAAAGCCGATGTACTGGCCCTGCTTGTTGGTCATCTCGAAGGGTTGATAGCCGGCATCGAAGCCGACCCGCAGCACACCGCGTTCCAGCACGGCATCCAGGGTGGAAGTGGGCGCGGCGTTGGCCAGCCCGCACAGCAGCAGGGTAAAGAGAATGAGTTTTTTGATCATAAATGACGTCTCTGTCGTAAATGTGGTCGGCCTTGAACCTGCTCCCGTGCGACTCCATGGCACAAGAGACTGCTGCATCCGGCAGCAGGCAAGACAGGATTATTGTCTTGGTCGGGGCAAAAGCCCCATATGAGATTCTATGAATGGTTCGTTGGATGAAAAATGTACCAAAACCTGTTTGTGCCAGAAGACTCAATAAGTTATGGAGACTTTTATCCCTCGTGGTGACTCATAAAACCACATGAAAACAACATATCTATCTAATGGCGCCGGTTCAAGTGCAAAATATCCGGCGGCCGTCTCGGTGGAAAATCCGGGCACAGACAGGGCGTTGTCCGGCACGCTTCACGGGGAATGGGGCGTGCGAGCCGGTCAAATATTTTTGCCCGGCCCATAGGCTCCCTCTGTGTCTTGTCATGGGCTTCCCATATACTCAGCCATCCCCATTGGAAGGTTCGGGAATGGACGCCTCAATTCTGCTCAATCTGGACGTATTTACCCTGATGTTGATGGCCCTCGGGGGCTACAGCCTGGGATTCATCACCCTCTCCATCATCTGGTGGACCCACAGGGAAATACCCGGTCTCGGGCTCTGGTGGTGGTCCAGCCTCTGTGCCCTGGCGGCGCAATCGCTCTTCTTCATGCAGGCATTTGCCCCCCATATCGCGGGGATCTGGCTGGCCAACCTGCTCATCACCTTCTGCCTCGCCCTGATGCCACTCGCCATCCAGCGCTTCTTCGGGGAGCCGCCAAACTGGCGGGCATTCACCCTCTTCATGCTGGTCTACCTGCTGATCCTCTGCTGGAGCGTCATCTTCAACGACAAGATGGCCCCCCGGGTGCTGCTGGCCTGCCTGAGCTACATGATGGTGGGGGCGGTGATTGTCTGGCTCATATGGCGCCATGGCTACCCTGACTATCTGCCCGCGGTGCTGGTGTTCACCGTGGTCAACATCCTGCTCTACGGTTTCAATCTGGTGCGCATGGGGGCCCTGCTCGGCGGCGAGGTGCGGGTCCTGATGGATCAGCATGTGGTCAATGTGCTCCCCTTCCTCTCCATGCTGATGGGCAACTATCTGTCGACCTTCGGGGTGCTGCTGCTCTGTACCCAGTACCGGGCCCTGGCCCTGCGGCGACAGGCCAGCCAGGATCCCCTGACCGGCCTCCTGAACCGACGCGGCTTCATGGATCACTGCGTGACGATGGCAAAGCAGGGGGCGCTGGTGGTGCTGGATCTCGACGACTTCAAGCAGATCAACGATCGCCACGGTCACGAGACCGGGGACAGGGTGCTGGAGGCGGTGGGTCGCTATCTTGCTGGCCAGCGGGATCTGGTGGCCAGCCGCTTCGGCGGGGAAGAGTTTGTGTTGCTGTTGCCCGAGCGGGACCCCCTGGCCCAGCAGGCGCGCTGCGAGCAGATCCGCCAGGGAATAGAAACGCTGGGGCTGAAGGGGGTCCGGGTGACGGCCAGCCTGGGGTGGGTGCCCAGCGCCCGTGAATGGCACTTTGACACCCTGTTCAGCCAGGCAGATCGCGCTCTCTATCAGGCCAAGCGGGAGGGCAAGAACCGGATCTGTCAGGGGGCCTGATCCCCCGTCAGGTCATGCCCGGCCGGTTGCCGTCGGCTCCGACCGGACAAAGGCATACCGAGTCAGCCACCTGGTCGCATCAGATCTGAATGGCAGCCTGTCAGCGGTGCAACTCCCCCGCGCGTTCCGGCTGATAGACCACTTCCAGGATCTCCACCTGGATGGTGCGACCGGCCGGCCCAGGCCAGGCGATGCTGTCACCCACCTTGAGCCCCAGCAGGGCGCTGCCCACTGGCGCCAGCACGGAGATCTTCGATTCGTCCCCCTGTACATCCTTTGGATAGACCAGCGTCAGGCAGAAGTCGTTGCCACTGTTTTGCATCTTGAAGCGCACCGTGCTGTTCATGGTCACCACGTCCGGCGGCATGTCGGCGGGTTCGCGGATCTCGGCGCGATCCAGCTCCTCTTGCAGGGCAAGGTGCTGGGGGTGGTTGCCAAGCAGCTGTTCGATGCGATCCAGATCCAGGCTGGAGATGACGAGATGAGGCTGTTTCATAGGGTATTTCCTTATCAATGACTGAAGGGACCAGGATGACGGGCAGACTGGTCGACAAAAAACGGTGCAAGGGTAAAAAGCAGACAGCAAAAGCGATGCCCCCGAGCGACTCGCGCAGCGGGGCGAGGGCGGGGGCTCAGCGGGGTGTGAGCGTACTGGAAAAAATCATGATTGCTTTCATGGAGATACCATAACCATTCTGGGGTGGTTTGGCAATTGGGCTGACTTTCTCATCAGGGAGCCTGGTAATCGTACTGGTGCAGGATGCGCGCGAGACTGCCATCTTCCCTCATTTCCTGAATGACCCGGCGCCAGCGCAGCGCCTCGCTGCGGGAGAAGCGGGGACTGGCGGCCAGGTAGAGGGTGCTCTGCTGCAAGGTCTCGCCCCGCACCAGATCCGGGAGCGGCAGACCCGCCCGCTGCTGGTTGTAACGGGCGGTGTTCCAGGCCACCGCCCAGGCCTGGATGCGGCCGCGCGCCAGCTTGCTGGCGTTGCTGACCTCCTCGGTGACCAGCTCCTGGGTCACCCCTGTCAGCGGCTGGATCAGGCTCTGGCTATGGGAGCCACGCATCACGCCAACGGTGAGGCCAGGCAGCGTCTTCATGGAGAGCGGCGCTGGATGGTGACGGCGATGGCTGACCAGCACGAAGGCCTCCTCCAGCAGGGGGGCAATCCAGAGAAACAGTGGTTCGCGCTGGGGATTTCGGGCCGGGGGCAACAACAGGACATCCGGGCGGTGGCTGGCCTGGCTGAGGGCGCGAGCCAGCGGCATCAACTCGATCTCGAGCGGTTCCCCGAGGCGGCGGGCAGCCTCCTCCAGCACCTCGATGGCCATGCCGCTCGGCGCACCCTGCTGGGCGCGGATCACATAGGGGGGAATGTCCGCGGCCACGACGACCACGGCACGGGCCGAAAAGGCGCAGACGATCAGAGGGGAGAGCAGAAGAAGCAGAGTAACAAGGCGCATGGATGTTCGGGTCCGGGATGAGTACAGAGAGTGTAACATCCCGTTACGTCATGTCAGCCAGGCGATTGCCGCCTGGGGGGATCAGTCGAAGAAATCCCGCAGATCCAGGGTCTGGTACCCTGCCAGTTGCTGCCAGGGGAGGGTCTTTGGCAGCGGCTTGAGCGTCACCTCCATCCGGTAGCTGCGATAACCGTCGAGGCTTGCCGACTCCACCACCAGGGGCAACTGCCAGCGGCTCGACCAGAGGATGCGGGTACGCTGGCGACCTTCGCGGGTCTCATACCAGTTCGCCTGGTCGGGGGCGGCCTCATCCAGCGGTGTCATTCCCTCTAACAGGGAAGGGTTGATGAGGTGGCGGATCCGCGGCCAGTCGGGCTTGAAGGCCACTTGACCGTACTCCTCCTGCGGCACCTCCACCAGCTGGTTGTGCCAGGCATCGGCGTAGCGCAACTGGAGTGCGTCTCCCTCGCTGCGGGTGACCCAGCGCGCCGCCATCTGGTGAGTGAAGTGCTTGTGGCCGGGGCGGGCATCGTGGGTGGCGTGATAGGCACGGGCCAGGGGAACGGGAATGAGCCGCTGGCTCCACACCTGGTCACCGACCCGCAGCCACTTCTCCTGCCACTGGCTCTCCCGGGTGATGCCGTCGCTGCCGGTCACCCTGTCCACGTAGCGGATGCGGGCGGCCAGATCGGGCACCTCGTCGGCCAGGAGGGGGAAGGAGAGGGCGCTGCCCAGCAGCCATAAAGAAAGCAGATATTTCATCATCGTCTCTCGCTCGACGGAAAAGGTGCCCGGCGCAGTGCCGGGCCCCTTTATCACAGGCCGAGGGCCTCCCTGAGCTTGCCGAACACCCGGGTGTTGTCGAGGGTGCCCTTGAACTGGCTGCTGCCTGCGCCGCCCGCGAACAGCATCACATCGCCGCCGCCGTGAGTCTCGGAGCCGAGCTTGACCCCGGTCTCCTGCAGGTAGTCATCCGCCATCACCTCATCGCTGGTGAGGGTGGGGCGCTGGTCCTGGCGGTTGGGGCCGTTGCCGAATACCAGAGTAGTGAACGGCTTGCCGTCCGCGTCGTTCTGGGTCGAACCATCGGCGTTCTTGACCAGATCCAGCACCTTGTTGCCCTTGGCGGAATAGCCGTTGATGGTCATGGTGTGGTCGTGGTCGGCGGTAACCACGATCAGGGTATCGCTCAAATCCACTTTGCCGAGGGCCGTCTTGACCGCCTCGTCCAGCGCCACCGCATCGGTCAGGGATCGCTTGGCGTTGGTGGCGTGCAGGGCGTGGTCGATACGCCCCCCCTCCACCATCAGGAAGTAGCCCTGGCTGTTCTGGCTGAGCAGATCGATCGCCTTGGCGGTCATCTCGGAGAGGGACGGCTGGGTACTGGCCGCCCCCTTGGCGACGCGGTCCAGTTCGTAGTCGAGGTGGGATTTGGTGCTGAACAGCCCCAGCACCTTGCCCGAGTTGACGGCAGAGAGCTCATCCTTGGTGGTGACATAGCGGTAGCCCCGGGCGGTCAGCTCGGCGGTGAGATCCCGGCCGTCGGCCCGGCCGCCCTTATTGCTGGCGCTGTAGGGCGTCCAGTGGTTGGCGCCGCCCCCCATCAGCACATCGACCCCATCCCCCAGCGCCTGGTTGAAGCCGGCTCCGCCTGGTACCGCCTGCTCGGCGATGGCGTAGGCCGCATCCCGGTGGCAGATATGGGAATAGGTCGCCGCCGGGGTGGCATGGGTCAGCTCCGTGGTCGTGACGGCCCCCACCGACTTGCCCGCCGCCTTGGCCAGCTCGAGAAGGGTGGGCACCGGGCTCCCGTTGTCGCTGGTGCAGTTGTTGATGCCCTTGTTGCCGTTGGCATCCTTGGACGGTGCCACGGCCCTGGTGTCGCTGCTCATGGCGATCACCTCGTTGTTCATCTTGACGCCGGTGGTGTAGGCCGCCATGGAGGGGGCTGAGTCCGTGGTCTGGGCATCGTGGGAGAAGGTCTTGATGCGCGCGCTCTGGGGCAGTTTCATCATCTCGAGATCCCCCTCTTCCCCCACCTTGAACAGGCGGGTGGCGGTGAGCACGGTGGGGCCCATGCCGTCACCGATAAAGAGGATGACGTTCTTGGCATCGGCGGCGTGCGCCTGGGAGAGGCCGCCAAGCGTGCCGAGCAGGGCGGTGCAGACCAGCGTCTTTTTCATGGTGATGTTCATCCTGATAATCCCTTACAGCTTGGCCGCAGCCTTGATCTTGCCGAACACGGCGGTGTTGTCGAGAGAGCCGTGGAAGCGCTCCGCTCCCTGGCCGATGGCGCCGAGGAAGACATCGGTACCGCCGTGGGTCTCGTTGCCTATCTCGCCCACCTTGACCACCACCTCCTGGTGATAGTCGTCGGCGGAGGTGGTGGCGTCGTCGAGGGCCGCCACGCTGCTGCGCGGGCCGTCCACCCGGTTGTAGCCGTTGCCAAAGCCGATGATGGTGTAGGGCATGCCATCGCTATCCTTGCTCGGCTCGCCGGTCTCGTAGTTCTTCACCAGCCCGAGCACGCCCGCATTGCCTGCCGTGGTCTTGCCGGTGCGCTTGGCATAACCATTCAGGACAAGCGTGTGGTCATGGTCGGCGGTGACCACGATCAGGGTGTTTTTCAGCTCGGGATCGGTTTTCTTCACTTCATTGATGGCGGCCAGGATGGCGTTGTCGAAGGCGAGGGTATCCTGCAGGGCGCGCTTGGCGTTGGTGTCGTGCAGGGCGTGGTCGATACGCCCCCCTTCCACCATCAGGAAGTAGCCCTTCTCTTTGCCCTTGAGCTGCTTGATGGCAGCCAGGGTCATCTGGGCCAGTGACGGCTCGCTGGCGGGCCGGTCCAGGTCATATTTCATGTGGCTTGAGCCAAACAGGCCCAGCAGCGGCTTGCTCGCATCGGCCTGGTTCAGCTCGTCCAGGGTGGCGGCAAACTGATAGCCCTTCGCCTTCATCTCGTCGATGAGGTTGCGGCCATCGGTCCGCTTGCCCTTGTCGGCACTGGGCAGGAAGAAGCTGCTGCCGCCCCCGAGCACCACGTCCAGCCCCTCCTTCAGGGCGCTGTTGTAACCGCTGCCCCCCGGCACCATCTGGACGGCGATATCAGCCTCCAGATCCCGGTTGCAGATATGGGCATAGGTGGCGGCCGGGGTGGCGTGGGTGACCCGGGTGGTGGTGACCACGCCGGTGCCGCGGCCATCGGCCTTGGCCAGCTCCAGCAGGGTGGTCACCGCTTTGCCGCCGCTCTGGCTGCAATCGCTCTCCTGGGTGGCGTCGCTGTCCATGCTGATGACGCCGTTGTTGCTCTTGACCCCGGTCATGTAGGCCGCCATGGAGGGGGCCGAGTCGGTCACCTGGGCATCGTGGGAGAAGGTCTTGATGAAGGCCGTTTCCGGCAGGGTGTCGATGGTGAGGCTGCCCTCTTCGCCGACGCCATAGATCCGGGAGGCGGTGAGGGTGTTGAGACCCATGCCGTCGCCGAGGAAGAAGATCACGTTCTTGGCGCTGGATTCCGGGGTGTTGCTGTCGTTGTTGGAGTTGCAGCCGGCGGCCAGGGCGGCGCCTATCATCACTGCAAGTCCTGCCATCTTTCTCATTGGGGTTCGCTCCTTGTGAAACCTGAGCGCAGCCTAGAGGGGGCAGATGACACTTTTAGTGAAGAGAGATGACAATACGGTGAAAGCGCCTTGCAAATGTTATCTTATATCAATGGGTTATGTTGATTGTGTTTTGCCACTCACCTCCCGGTGGCGTGGTGGGCATCCGGCCACCCGGGTGACAACACCCGGCCAGAATAGCCTGTCAAATCGGGGCCGCAGCAGGTAAAATGCGCCCCCTTGCGATGAGTGCCAGCGGTCTGGCGCATCACCACGCACCCGCAACCCCGAGCGCCCGCAGCCCCGAGAGGGGACCGCATGCCAATGAGAGAGTAACGGATATGTCCATCAACTGGTTCCCCGGCCACATGCACAAGGCCCGCAAAGAGATTGCAGAGGTCATGCCCCAGGTCGATGTCATCATCGAGATGCTCGACGCCCGCATCCCCTTCTCCAGCGAGAACCCCCTGGTGCCGGAGCTGCGCGGGGAGACGCCGGTGATCAAGGTGCTCAACAAGGCAGACCTTGCCGACCCCGAGATCACCGCGCTGTGGGTGGCCCACATGGAGCAGGAGAAGGGGATCAAGGCTCTGCCCCTGACCCAGCAGGAGCCTACGATGATCAAGCAACTGCTGACCCTGTGCCACGAGATGCTGCCGGAGCGCAACTTCGAGCTGCGCGGGGTGCGCGCCATGATCATGGGCATCCCCAACGTGGGCAAGTCCACCCTGATCAACACCCTGGCGGGGCGCATCATCGCCAAGACCGGCAACGAGGCGGGGGTGACCAAGTCCCAGCAGCGGATCAAGCTCGACAACCACGTCATCCTGACGGACACCCCTGGCTTCCTGTGGCCCAAGCTCAACCCGCCCTCCTGCGGTTATCGACTGGCGATCACGGCGGCCATCAAGGATACCGTCTTCGATTACGCCGACATCGCCATGTTTGCCGCCGACTACTTCATCAAGGCCTATCCGGAGCGCATCAAGGCACGCTACCAGCTGAGCGAGCTGCCGGAGACCGAGATCGAGCTGCTGGATCTCATTGCCCGTCAGCGCGGCTTCATGCGCAAGGGGGGGCTTGCGGATCTGCACAAGGCCTCGGAAATCCTGGTCAATGAATTCCGGTCCGGCATGCTGGGGCGGATCTCCCTGGAGACGCCAGAGATGGTGAGCGTCGAGATAGTGGAAGCCCAGGCCGAGGCTGAGCAGAAAGCCAGGGAGAAGGCGGAGCGGGAAGAGGAGCGCCAGGCCCGGGCTCGTCGCAAGTACGCCAAAAAGCGTCAGCGCTGACCGGCGTTGTGCACGATAGGTTGTGCTTGATAGCAAGAAGAGGCGGCCCTGGGCCGCCTCTTCTGGTCATGGCGCTCTGGCGTGAGGGAGGCACAGAGTCGATATTCAACCGCCCGCTTCCCCTCATCATGACCAAGGTGCCGGCCAATCAAGGGGATGAGGCTCCCGTCAGGGGAGGGCCGTGCCGCGTTGCCATCACGGTGGGCAGAAAAACCTTGCGACCCGGCCTCAGTGCCGATTGACAAAGGCACAGGCGGTGGCATGATGCGCTCGCATTTTGCCTCTCCCCACGGTTCTATCCATGACCACATACTCCCGCCCGGTGCTGCTCCTGCTCTGTGGCCTGCTGTTGCTGACCCTGACCATCGCGGTATTGAATACCCTGGTGCCGCTCTGGCTCGCCCATGAGCATCTGCCCACCTGGCAGGTCGGCATGGTCGGCTCCTCCTATTTCACCGGCAACCTGCTGGGAACCCTGCTGGCGGGCAGACTCATCGCCCGCTGCGGCTTCAATCGCAGTTACTACCTGGCCAGTGCGCTCTTTGCCGCAGGCTGCGTCGGGCTCGGCATTACCCTGGCGTTCTGGAGCTGGCTCGCCTGGCGATTCATCGCCGGAGTCGGCTGCGCCATGATCTGGGTGGTGGTGGAGAGCGCGCTGATGTGCAGCGGCAACGCCCGCAATCGGGGTCGTCTGCTGGCCGCCTACATGATGGTCTATTACGTGGGCACTGTGCTTGGGCAACTGCTGGTGAGCAAGGTACCGACGTCGCTGATGGCGGTGCTGCCCTGGGTGACTGCCCTGGTGTTGACGGCCATGCTGCCGCTCTTGTTCACCCGCATCGCCAGTCCGTCAGGCAACCACCAGGCCAGGACTCCGGTCTGGCCGATGCTGCGCCTGCGTCAGGCGCGTCTGGGGGTGAACGGCTGCATCCTCTCCGGCATCGTGCTGGGGGTGCTTTATGGTCTGATGCCGCTCTATCTGAACCACCAGGGGGTGAGCGACGGGGCCATCGGCTACTGGATGGCGGTGATGGTGAGCGCCGGCATCTTGGGGCAATGGCCTGTGGGGCGTCTGGCGGATCGTTTCGGGCGCCTGCCGGTGCTGCGGGTACAGGTGCTGGTGGTGATCCTGGGGGCCATGGCGATGCTCGGCAACGCGGCCATGGGGCCGACGCTGTTCATTCTGGGGGCCGCGGGCTTCACGCTCTATCCGGTGGCCATGGCCTGGGCCTGCGAGAAGGTGGAGCAGCATCAACTGGTGGCCATGAACCAGGCGCTGCTGCTGAGCTACACCATCGGCAGCCTGCTCGGGCCGACCCTGACGGCGCTCTTGATGCAGCACTACTCGGATCATCTGCTGTTCATGGTGATTGCCGGGGTCTCCCTGGTCTATCTGCTGATGCTGCTGCGCAAGATGGGCGAGCACCCGACGCCGATGGCCCATGCCTGAGGGCAGACGGCGTCATCATCCCTGCGCACGTATATAGAAGAGGCGACCCAAGGGTCGCCTCTTTTTCGTCATGGGCCGGGTGGTGCCGCTCAACCAAACCGGTGTCTTGCTACTTCAAAGAGCGAGAGGTGCAGCGGGATCAACTGCTGCCAGTCTCGCCGGTAACCCCCTCCCGGTACGGCGGTGATGGGCAGCCCGTGGCGAAGCGCAGAGTCAAAGACCATGGCATCGCGCTGGCGCACGCCGGAGTCGCTCAGGGAGAGGTAGCCCAGCTCGTCGTCCCGGTGCACATCCACCCCGGCCTGATAGAGGATGAAGTCGGGGGCGTAGAGGCGATGAGCCAGGGCGAGGGCCTGGTCCAGGGTCTCGAGATAGGCGTCGTCCTCCATGCCGCTTGGCAGGGGAAAGTCCAGATGGGAGGCCGGCTTGTGGCGGGGGAAGTTGTGTTCCCCGTGCAGGGAGAGGGTGATGATGTCACGGCTGCCCGTGCACAGGGCGGCGCTGCCATCTCCCTGATGGACATCGAGATCCACGATCAGCACCCGCTCGCAGAGTCCCTCGTCCAGGCAGGTTCGCGCCGCGATCACCAGATCGTTGAAGAGGCAGAAGCCGCTGCCAAACCCCCGGTGTGCGTGGTGGTAGCCGCCGGAGATCTGCAGTCCGCAGCCCTGCGCAAGGGCGTGGCGGCTGGCGGCCAGGGTGGCGCCGACCGAGTGCAGGGTACGTTCAATCAGCAGGGGAGACCAGGGAAAGCCGAGCCGGCGAATGGCCCCTTCATCGAGGGTGCCGGCGAGGGCGGCCTGTACATAGGCCGCATCGTGCACCTTCTCTATCTGCTCACGGTTGGCAGGGGCGGCCTGTGCCAGCGGATAGTCGAGGGCGACGAGGCGTTCAAACAGCGCCTGGTACTTGGCCAGGGGGAAGCGGTGACGCTCGGGCAGCGTCAGGGCGGAGTAGTGGGGGTGATAGAAGATGCGCAGTGACATGAAGCATCGGCCATGAACGGGTATGAAAAAGGGGAGCCAGGCTCCCCTCGATGCAGGCGTGCGATGCGCCTTACTGCTGCTGGATCACCCAGATCTGGAAGGCTTTGCGGGTCTCCGCATCGGCCTTGTTGTACCAGCTTTGCAGCTGGGTCAGGGCTTCCGGGTTGCTCATGGCCTTGCTCGGGGCCACTTCCACCGGTGCGCTGGCGGCAGCCATCACGGCGGCGGTGGAGACGGAAACGGTCTTGGGCTGGTTGAAGGCCTTGCCCATCTTCAGCAGCTCCTGCTGATAGTCACGTGTCAGCTGGAAGCCACCCACGGTCGGCATGACGAACTGCTCGGATTTCAGGACCTGGCCGGTGGATTTGTCTTTCAGAACGACGTTCTGTTCCTTGACGAAACGCTTGGCTTCTTCTTCCTTGCGGGGCTTCTTGAAGTCGAGGAAGAGTTGCTGGTTGTCGGCGGCGGTGAAGTTGATCACCAGGGGCTCGGCGGTGACCAGCTTGGTTTCACTGCGGCTGGAGTAGTTGCCCTCGAAGGCGACCACGACCTGGTGCCTGCCGGGCTCCAGGGAGAAGACGGTGGCTTTGTCGAGCAGCTGGGGGTTGACGGGTTCGCCATCGAGCAGCTGGATGACATAGGGATTCGTAATTTCCAGTTGGCTAGCGGCCAGGGCGCTACCTGCCCACAACAGACCAGCCAGGGCCGGTACCAGAACAGTCAGTTTCATTTCATCTCCTTGAACAGTCAGGCAATTGCCCACTGAAAAATAGGGAGTCATTTTTACAGGTTTGCCCCACAGCGGCAATAGCCGTTTATGGCGCCTTCCGGTGTGCGGGGTGTGGATCCCGCTGCCCCGAGCCCTGCGGGCAGCGTGCTCTTCTATCTTCCTGCCCCCTCCTGACATGAGGGACAGGGGAGCGCATGGCGGGCGTCAGCCGTGTCACTCGATGCGTCGGGTGAAGGGGGGGAGGGCGTCCAGCAGCCCCTTGCCGTAGCGCTTGGTCAGCAGGCGCCGGTCCAGGATGGTGACCCGCCCCCGATCCGCCTCTTTTCGGATGAGGCGGCCACAGGCCTGGATGAGCTTGCGCGACGCTTCCGGCACCGTCAGTTGCAGGAAGGGGTTGCCGCCGCGCTGCTCTATCCACTCGGCGGTCGCCTCTTCCACGGGGGAGTTGGGCACCGCGAAGGGGAGCTTGGTGATCACCAGGTTGGTGAGGTAGTGGCCGGGCAGATCCAGCCCTTCCGAGAAGCTGCCGGTGCCAAAGAGGATGCTGGCCTGGCCGCCGTCGCACTTCTGTTTGTGCAAGAGGAGCAGGGCGCTGCGGGACGCTTCCCCCTGTACCAGGAGCGACATCCCCTTGGCCCGCAGCCCCACCGCCACCTCGTTCATCTGGCGATAGGAGGAGAAGAGCACCAGGCTGGCCTCCTTGCCTGCCAGCAGGCGGGGCAGGGTATCGATCAACTCCTGGGTGAAGGCGGGGGCACTGGGTTCATGGGCCATCTTGGGCAGATAGAGTTCGGCCTTGTGGTAGTCGAAGGGGGAGCGCAGCCGCAGATAGCGGGTGCCGTCATGCTCCTTGAGCCCCACCTGGTG
The DNA here is from genome assembly GCF_040908165.1 of Aeromonas sp. R6-1. Taxonomy (NCBI): domain Bacteria; kingdom Pseudomonadati; phylum Pseudomonadota; class Gammaproteobacteria; order Aeromonadales; family Aeromonadaceae; genus Aeromonas; species Aeromonas sp. R6-1. The sequence continues at coordinate 17,979 of NZ_JBFODF010000014.1, read as the reverse complement.
GCGAAAATAACTGAAGGAGGAGAGGGCGGTGAGGGTCGCCGACACCAGCACGGCCCCGAGACAGCGGGACCAGAGCCACTCCTCCAGCAGATACCCCACCTCGATGGGGGAGGCGTGCAGCCAGATGTCCCCGTCCTCGCTTCTGGCCATCCAGCGGGCAAGGGGGGTCTTGCCGGTGGGAACATGGCGGCTCAGCATCTCCCAGAGGGCGCAGAAGCTCTCGAGCCGTTGCAGGTGAAAACCGCTCTCCGCCAGCAGAGGCTCGGCCTCCTTGCGACGGATTTCGCCATCCTTGAGCGCCTCGCCGATGGCCCCCTGCATTCTGTCCAGCGCCCTCAGTGCCTTCTTGCTCGCCTCCTTGAGGTTTTCCGCCAGCATGGGCAGGGGATCCGGCAGCACCCCATCGGCGAATCTGTGGTGGGGCTCGCCGCCAAAGAGGTGGTCATTGCTGGTGAGCCACTGCTCGAGGGCCTTGAGATCCGGCTGGAGAGAGGCCAGGGCATCCTGCAGTTTGAGCTGGGGGTCGAGGAGGCTCTCCTTGTTCAGCGTCCTGGCCAGCTTGCCCGCGCTTTGCACCAGCTTTTCCAGCCAGCGGCGGGATCCCTTGATACTGGCGCTGGCGGCGCCGTGATCCCGGGCGATGGTGGGCAGGTGATGGGCTTCGTCCAGCACATAGATGCACTCGTCCGGCGGCGGCAATATGATGCCGCCCCCCATGGTGAGGTCGGAGAGCAGCAGGGCGTGGTTGACCACCAGCACATCTGCTGCGTCCATGTCGTTGCGGGCGCGGTGGAAGGGGCAGTGCTGATGGTGGCTCAGGGCCTTGTTGCAGGTGTGGCGGTCGGCGGCGATGCGATCCCAGCACGGGTCCGGAATGGGTTTGGGCCAGTTGTCCCGATCCCCGTCCCACTTGCCTTCGGTGTAGGCCTGCCACAGCCCCTGGTAGCACGCCTTGTCAGCATCCGATGGCTTGTGTTTGCTCAATGCGCCGAAGTCGAGTTCGAAATTGGCCATCTCGCTGCCGTTTGCCGCCTGCTCCAGCAGGTGCTCGCAGCAGTAGCGCTGGCGCCCCTTGACCAGCATGAAACGAAACGGTAGCTCGCTGTGACGGTGATAAAAGGGAAGATCCTTGTGGATGAGCTGCTCCTGCAGGGCCACGGTGGCGGTGGAGATCACCAGCTTCTTCTGGGTCAGCCGTGCCACTGGTATGGCCCCCTGGGCATAGGAGAGGGACTTGCCGATGCCGGTGCCTGCCTCGGCCACCAGGATGCGGCGACTCCTGTCATATTCTCCTGTCAGGGTCTTGGCGATTTCGGCAACCAGGAAATTCTGCTCCTTGCGCGGCACAAAACCGGGTAAACCATCGGCAATCTGGCGATAGGTATTGCGGATGGTGGCTTTGAGGCGAGTCGATAGCATAAAGAAGGTGTGGCCGTGTCGGTGTGGATGGCAACAGGATACCCGCAACAGGCGGCCCGGGTCGAGGCAGGGGAGAAGCAGTCGGGTCAGCCCCGGCTTTGCACATATGTTATGAGGGAACAGGGGGTTGCAATAAACCACCAAAAAAGAGGGATTCAGGCAGAGAGTATCGCTGTAAACGTTTTCCCTGATGGGGCAAACATTGTGAGATTCAGCTCACAAATTTTTCCCTGTGACTATGGTTTTCATAAAAAGTTCCAAGTTTTTTCATTGCGGATTCGAAAACCCGGTGATAGTCTCGGCGCCATAGTGATGCAAAGAACATCGCTAACACAGGGAATAACAAGGACTTAGTGTTTAATTACAGTAGGCATTGGAAACTATGAAAAAGACAATTCTGGCTATTGCTATCCCGGCTCTGTTCGCATCCGCAGCCAACGCTGCTGTCGTTTACGACAAAGACGGCACCTCTTTTGACATTTACGGCCGTGTTCAAGCCAACTACTACGGTGAACACGACGATACCGACGCTGAACTGGTTGGTTCCTCCCGTCTGGGCTGGTCCGGCAAAGTCGGCCTGAACAACACCTGGTCCGGTATCGCCAAGACCGAGTGGCAAGTATCCGCCGAAAACTCTGACAACAAGTTCAACTCCCGTCACGTATACGTCGGCCTGGACGGTACCCAGTACGGCAAGATCATCTTCGGCCAGACCGACACCGCGTTCTACGACGTGCTGGAGCCGACCGATATCTTCAACGAATGGGGTGACGTAGGTAACTTCTACGACGGTCGTCAAGAAGGCCAGATCATCTACTCCAACACCTTCGGTGGCTTCAAGGGCAAAGTGTCCTACCAGACCAACGATGACGTAGCCGTCAAGGTTACTGACATCGGTCAAGGCATCAAGGAAACCGACGTCTACGGTCCGAACGTCAAGCGCAACTACGGCTACGCCGCTGCTGCTGGCTATGACTTCGACTTCGGTCTGGGCCTGAACGCCGGTTACGCTTACTCCGACCTGGAAAGCACCGTCAGCACCGCTTCTGGCGACAAGAAAGAGTGGGCCCTGGGCGCACACTACGCCATCAACGGTTTCTACTTCGCCGGTATGTACACCCAGGGTGACCTGAGCTACGACAACACCACCCAAGGCAACAACAAGGACAAGGGCCGTGGCTACGAGCTGGCTGCTTCCTACAACGTTGACGCTTGGACCTTCCTGGCCGGTTACAACTTCGCCGAAGGCAAGGTACTGTCCAACTCCGCCGGTTCTTCTTACGAAGACATCGTCGACGAAACCCTGCTGGGCGTGCAGTACAACTTCACTTCCAAGTTCAAGGCGTACACCGAGTACAAAATCCAGGGTATCAACGACAAGGACGACGAGTTCACTGTTGCCCTGCAATACAACTTCTAATCTAGCCTCTGCGCTGATTTAGTTGATGAACGGCCAAGCTTGCTTGGCCGTTCTGTTTTTTGGCCCCTTCACTACTTTTCGTCCTCTGGCCCTGCGCCATATCACGTTGTCTTCCTTGCCCCCTTGGTTCTCCTCTGGTAAATCGCTAGATTATTCAATTTGTTGAAGCAGATTGGCCGACAGGGAAGGATGCCTTTGATCGATTTCACCCACCCCGAGTGGCGCGCGCTGGCACAGCAGTTGCTGAGCGGCGGCTCCCAGGCTGTTCGCGGTCGTCAATGGCAGCCGCTCATCGGCATGCTTCGGGACAACCAGTTGCTGCTGGCCCTTGGCAATCATCACTATGAGCTCACCCCTGCCGGGCACCGCTATCTGACCCGGGAGCTGATGCTGGCGAAGATGGCCAGTGCCCCGCCGGAACCCGAGGAGTGGCTGCAATCCCACGGTTGGCAACTGGGGGAGAGGGTCAACGAGCGGGTGCTGGCGGCCCTGTATCGCAAGGGGGAGGGTCATTTCAGCCCCATCGAGCAGATTGACTTCGAAGACAAGGGGATCCGGCTTTGCAGTGATCTGCCCCTTCGTCTGCGGGCCGCACGGCCGTTCAGCCTGTTTCTCAGCGGCGGCACCCTGCTGGATGCCGCCCCCTGGCTCCAGACCCTGGGGGAGGTGGCGCTGCCAGCCCGCACCCTGGCGCAGCTTGGCAAGATCCTCTGGGGAGAGGGGGAGATACAGCGGGTGATCACGACCGATGCCGTCGGTGCCTTCGCCGAGTTGCCACTGCCCGCCGACGCGCTGCTGGTCTGGTATCCCGCCGAGGATCCCGGCACGCTGGAGCCCCTGATCGCTGCCTTGCCGCCCCAGACCCTCTGGAGCCACCTCACTGCCCTGGATCCGGTCGGGGTCGACAGAGTACTGGCATTGGCCCAGCGGTTGGGGAGACCGGCGAGCTGGTGGTTGCCCCGGGATCTGGTGCCCATCAAGGCGGCTTACGGGGCTCCCCTGGGGGATGGCCGGCCCTGGGAGCCGAGCCGTATCCCCCGTGCGCTGCTGGCGCAGTGCAATGATCTGGTGGAGTCGAATCGGGGTCTGTCGGTCGAGGTGTGTGCCCTGGCACCGGATTGGCACGGGATTGGTTGAGGCGGCGCCGAGAAAGCGGTTTTCCCCTATGGAAGGCAGTGGTATAAAGAGCTGACGAAGCGCTCCCTGGACGGGCGCTTTTGTTTGCCAACCTACTTTGCCAGCCAACGAACTCAACGGACTACAGGGAATACCATGTTTGAAAAGGTTGTTGCCGCCCCAGCGGATCCGATCCTGGGCCTGACCGAAGCCTTCCGTGCCGACACTCGCAGCCACAAGATCAATCTGGGGGTCGGTATCTACAAGGATGAGACCGGTGCCACTCCTATCCTTCACTGCGTCAAGCAAGCCGAGCAGAAGCTCTTGACCGACGAGAAGACCAAGAACTACCTCGGTATCGAAGGCAATATCGAATACGGCCGCATCGTACAGCAACTGCTGTTCGGCCGTGATGCCGCCCTGGTGACCAGCGGCCGCGCCAAGACGGCGCAGGCGCCGGGCGGTACCGGTGCCCTGCGCATCGCCGCCGAGTTCGTGGTACGCAACAATCTCGCCAAGACCATCTGGATCTCCGATCCCACCTGGGCGAACCACGTCAGCGTGTTCCAGGCGGCCGGTTTGACCGTCAAGTGGTACAAGTACTACGACGCCGCCACCAAGGGGCTCGACTTCGCCGCCATGCAGGCCTCCCTGTCTGACGCGCAGGCGGGGGATCTGGTGCTGCTGCACGGCTGCTGCCACAACCCGACCGGTATCGACCCCACCACCGAGCAGTGGCGCGCCCTGGCCAGGCAGAGTGCCGCCGCCGGCTGGCTGCCGCTCTTTGACTTCGCCTATCAGGGCTTCGCCCGGGGTATCGAAGAGGATGCCGAAGGCCTTCGCATCTTCGCCGAGTGCCACGACGAGCTGCTGGTGGCAAGCTCCTTCTCCAAGAACTTCGGCCTCTACAACGAGCGGGTCGGCGCCTTCACCCTGGTCTGCGCGACCAAGGCGGTGGCCGACGTCGCCTTCACCCAGGTGAAGACCGTCATTCGTGCCAACTACTCCAACCCGCCGTCACACGGCGCCGCCGTTGTCACCACCGTGGTGAGCGACCCGGCCCTCTATGCGGAGTGGGTGGAAGAAGTGGCCGCCATGCGGGTGCGCATTCGCGAGATGCGTGAGCTGCTGGTGGAGAAGCTGGCCGAGCGGGGGGTGAACCAGGATTTCAGTTTCATCCGCGAACAGAACGGCATGTTCTCCTTCTCCGGTCTCTCCAAGGATCAGGTGGAGCGCCTCAAGAGCGAATTCGCCATCTACATCGTCGGCTCCGGCCGGATCAGCGTGGCAGGCATCACCCGCGCCAACATTGATCCCCTCTGCGACGCCATCGCCAAGGTGTTGTAAGAGAGAAGCATCTGCGCCAAGCGCCTTGCTTCAGCAATAAAAAGCCCGCCGTATCGGCGGGCTTTTTCATTTTCAGGCATCAGCGGCGCCGCTTGCTGCTCCCCAGCAGGGAGCCGAGCACCCCGCGCATCAGCTGGCGTCCCACCTCGTTGCCGAGGGTGCGGGCCACGCTCTTGGCGGCGGTCTGCACCACCCCGTCATGCTGGCCACCACGGGGGCCGGTGCGACCGAACAGGATGCCATTCAAGGCATCCAGCAGACCGCCGCCCTGGTCGGTCTGTGGGGAAGCGGTCTCGTCACCGGCGGCGGGCGATGCCTCCTGAAGCCGCTCGAACGCGGACTCCCTGTCCTCCTGGGTGTCGTATCTGCCGTAGAGCAATGAGCCCTGAATAAGCGCCTGGCGCTCGGCCGCGCTCAGGGGGCCGATGCGGCTGGCCGGGGGCGCGATGAAGGCGCGCTCCACCACGCTGGGCCGCCCCTTCTCGTCGAGCAGGGAGATGAGCGCCTCCCCGACCCCCAGTTCAGTGATGGCTCCGGCGGCGTCGAAGGCCGGGTTGGCCCGCAGGGTGTTGGCGGCGATGCGCACCGCCTTTTGATCGCTCGGGGTGAAGGCGCGCAGGGCGTGCTGCACCCGGTTGCCAAGCTGCCCCAGCACGCTGTCGGGGATGTCGGCCGGGCTCTGGGTCACGAAATAGACGCCCACCCCCTTGGAGCGGATGAGGCGCACCACCAGCTCAATTTTCTCCAGCAGCGCCCTGGGCGCATCCTTGAACAGCAGGTGGGCCTCGTCGAAGAAGAACACCAGCACGGGCTTTTCCGGATCCCCTATCTCGGGCAACTGTTCGAACAGCTCGGAGAGCAGCCAGAGCAGGAAGCAGGCATAGAGGCGGCTGGACTGGGTGAGCTTGCCGGCGGCCAGCACATTGATATGGCCGTGGCCCGCCTCGTCGGTCTGCATCAGATCCTGGATGTCCAGCATGGGCTCGCCGAAGAAGTGATCGCCCCCCGCGCTCTCCAGGGTGAGGAGGTTGCGCAGGATGGCGCCGATGGAGGCGGTCGACACATTGCCGTAGCGGGTGGTGAGGGTCTTGGCGTGCTCCCCCGCAAACTGCACCATGGCCCGCAGGTCTTTCAGATCGAGCAGCAGCAACCCCTCGTCGTCCGCCACCTTGAACACCAGCTCCAGCACCCCGCTTTGGGTGTCGTTGAGGCCGAGCAGGCGTGCAAGCAGCAGAGGCCCCATGTCGGAGACGGTGGCCCGCACCGGGTGGCCCTCTTCGGCGAAGAGATCCCAGAACAGGGTGGGGCTGGCGGCAAAGTCGGGTGCCTGAAGGCCGAGCTGGGCCAGACGGGCATCCAGCTTGGCAGAGGGGGTGCCGGCGGCGCCCAGGCCGCTCAGATCCCCTTTCACGTCGGCCAGAAAGACCGGCACGCCGAGGCGGGAAAACCCCTCCGCCAGCACCTGCAGGGTGACTGTCTTGCCGGTGCCGGTGGCCCCGGTGATGAGGCCGTGGCGATTGGCCATGGCGGGGAGCAGGGAGAGGGGGTGGCCATTGGCATGGGCCAGCGTGAGCGGTTCGGCCATGGTGGGCTCCTTGTTTCGAATGGGGGTCGAAAAACAACGGGTTACAAGGAGTGTGGTGGCAGAGGCAGACGATGGCAAGGCACGCCGCCCGAGACAAGGACGGCGTGCTGGCAACCTAGCGGGGGCGGGTCAGCTTGCCCAGTTGTAACAGCAGCAGGGTGAGCAAGGCGCCGGCGGCGGCGCTCAGCACCGCCAGCAGCAGGCTGCCGAGCAGGAAGGGGGGCACCAGGGTGGCTGCCTCCTGCTCCAGCCAGTGCAGGGACCAGGTGAGATGGAAGGGGGCTGGCGTCTCGTTCAGCACCAGGCAACCGGTACGATAGGCGTAGAGGTACATGAAGGGGAGCGTCAGCGGGTTGTTGAACCAGACCGCCAAGAGGGCCAGCGGCAGGTTGAAGCTGAACGCCAGCACCAGGGCGACGGCCACCAGGGAGTGCATGGGCATGGGGACCCAGCTGGCGAACAGCCCGGCCGCCACGGCGCCACAGAGGGCCCGCGTTCCCCCTTGCCAGAGGGCGGGGGTCAGCAGTCGCTCGCCAAAGAGGGCGAACCACTTCTGTTGGCGCAGGGTATCGGGGTCAATCTTGAAGCGGGCCAACCAGCGATTCAGCATGGGCGCGCCACCTTGCGTTTTTGCCACTGGCGCACCGTGCTCAGGCGCCAGCCCGCGCGAACCAGGAGATAGCCGACGAGGGCGCTCAGCAGGGCAAGCACCAGGGAGCCCAGCAAGAGCGGCGGGGCCACCGTCTCGAACACCGACACCAGCCAGGCCCAGGTGAAGGTGATCTCGATGTGCTGGGAGGGTTGCCCCAGCAGCTGGCAGCCCACCAGATAGGCGCCATAAAACAGCGGTGGCATGGTCAGGGGGTTGGAGAGCCAGACCAGGGCCACCGAGAGGGGCAGGTTGACCCGGCAGGCGATGGCGCCGCCAGCGGCCAGCAGCATCTGGCAGGGGAGGGGCACCCAGGCCATGAAGAGGCCGACCGCACAGGCACCGGCGGCGGAGCGCCGGTTGAGATGCCAGAGATTGGCGTCCAGCAGCAGCTTGCCAAAGAGTCGCAAGTGCTTGTGTTCCTTGAGGGTCGCCGGGTCGGGTAGCCAGCGCTGTATGATTCGTTTGGGCATGTTCTGAACCTTGCTAAATACTTGCTCCATGGATCTGCGTCTGTTGTCGTTTGCCCTGGGGGCAAGCTCCTCACTGCTTTGGCCATGGCTGCCTTCATGGGAATGGGGTGGCCTGATGCTGCTGCTCGCGCTCCCCCTCGCCGGTGGTCGTTGCTGGCGGCTGCTGTTTCTGCTGCTCGGCATCCTCTGGATGCAGGTGAATTTGCACTACCGGCTTGCCTGGCTGGATCAGCTTGGCAAAAAAACGAGCCACATCATAACCGCACACGTGCAAAGTACGGAGTCTTCGGGAGAGAAAGAGGGGGATAAATTTGCGCGCCTGCTGGTGCGCCTCGACACCCTGGACGATCGCCCCCTCATCGTGCCACCCCTGGTGCGGGTCAATGCCTATCAGGTGTTGCCGCCGTTGCCTGCCGGCAGCCGCGTCACCCTGGTGACCTCTCTCAAGCCGGCCCATGGCCTGGCCAACGAAGCGGGGATGGATGGGCGGCGCCTGCTCCTTGGCAAGGGGATCACCGCCACCGGCAACCTGCGCCGGGTCATCGCCCTGGATGCCGTACCCCCGGGTGTGCGCGATCGCTGGCTGGCGGCGGCGAGTCGCGCCTGGGAGGGGATGGCGCAGGCCCCCCTGCTGGCGGCCCTCACCTTCGGGGAACAGGGGGGGATCACGGATGCCCAGTGGGAACTCTTTCGCGGCAGCGGCCTGACCCACATCATCGCCATCTCGGGCCAGCATATCGCCCTGGTGGCGGTACTCGGCTGGTGGCTCGGGCGGCTGTTCGGGCTGCGCGGGGCTATCTGCGTGTCACTCCTGTTCGCGGCCACCTACAGCTGGCTGGCGGGGTTTGCGGTGGCCACCGAGCGTGCCCTCATCATGGTGCTGGTGTGGAGCCTGCTGCGCTGGCTAAAGCGGGACTGGCCGAGCCACCGGATCTGGCTGTGGGCCTTTGTGGTGCTGACATTGTGGGACCCTTTCGCCCTCTATTCGGCGGGGTTCTGGCTCTCTTTTCTGGCGGTGGCCCTGCTGTTGCTGGCGAGCCTGCTGCACGATCGCCCCGGCCTGGTGCGGCTGCAACTTCTGCTGCTGCTCGGATTGCTGCCCCTGCAACTGCTGCTGTTCGAGGGGATGGCGCCCCTGGCGTTTCTGCTCAATCTGCTGACACTGCCGCTGTTCTGCCTTGTCATCATTCCCCTGGCGCTCATCGGCGTGCTGGTGGCGCCCCTCTCCACGTTGCTGGCCCACGGCCTGCTCTGGGTCTCCGCCTTCGGCCTGGAGTGGGTGCTGTGGGGGCTCACGCAGCTGGCGGATCGCCTGCAGCTCTGGTGGCCGGTGCCCGGCTGGCTGATGCCCGCCAGCGCCCTGCTGATCCTGCTGTGGACGGGATGGCACCTGCCGGGAGGGCGCGCCCTGGGGGGACCGGTGGCGGCGGCCCTGCTGCTCGCCCTCTGGCCTGCTCCCGCTTCCTGGCAGGTGCGGGTGCTGGACGTGGGGCAGGGGCTCTCGGTGCTCGTCACCCGGGGCGAGCGGGCCATCCTGTTTGATACCGGGGATCGCTACCCCGGGGGCTACAACATGGCGGATGCGGCCATCCTGCCCCTGCTCAACCGGCTCGGCATCCGGGTGATCGACACCCTGATCATCAGCCACAGAGACAGGGATCACGCGGGCAACCGGCAGGCTCTGCTGCAGAGCATGGCGGTGCGCCGGGAGCTCTCCTCCTTCCCCTTTACACCGGCTACCCAGGCCTGCCGCCGAGGTCAGCAGTGGCATTGGCAGGGGCTGGATGTGCGGGTGCTCTGGCCCCTGGCAGCCGGGGCGGGGCGCAACAACGACAGTTGCGTGGTGCAGCTGGACGATGGGCGTCATCGGCTGCTGCTGAGCGGCGACATCGAGCAGCAGGCGGAGCGCCGCCTGCTGGCGCTGGAGGAGGTGGAGGGCGCGGGGCTGGCCAGTACCCTGCTGGTGAGCCCGCATCATGGCAGTCGCACCTCCTCCACGGCTCCCTTCGTGGCGGCGGTGAAACCTGCTTTCGTGGTGCACAGCGCAGGCTTCATGAACCAGTGGGGCTTTCCCCGCCCCGAGGTGGTGGCGCGATACCAGGGGGCGCGGCAGTGGGTCACGGGGGAGGCGGGCGCCATCCTGATCGAGCCGGGGGACGCGGGGCTCAGGATCCGGGCCGAGCGGGAGCAGGGGCCCTGGTACCGGCGTGGCGGCCCCTGGTGGCAGCCGCAGGTATGGGGAAGGGAGTGAGGATCCGGTGAGCCAGCCCGGCAAGGGGCGGCCTTCATTTGTGACCCGGGTTGTAGCCATCGCGCCAGCGGCGCTTGGTGTAGCTCCAAGGTTTGGCTAGAATAGCCCGTCATTTCCCTTATTAACGGCTATTCATGCAACAAGAAACCTCACAAGAGAGCTGGACCGTCTTCAAGCGCCTGCTCGGTTATGTCCGGGATCGCAAGCTGGGTCTGGTGGGCGGCATCATTGGCATGCTGGGTTACGCGGCCGTGGATACCACCTTCGTCTACTCCATCAAACCGCTTATCGATCAGGGGCTCAACGGCAACGACAGCAGCGTGCTCAAGTGGATGCCCTTCTTCGTCCTCGGCATCGTGGCTCTGCGCGGCTGCGCCGCCTTCCTCTCCAACTACTGCATGGCCTGGGTCGGCAACCACGTGGTGATGCGCCTGCAGCAGCAGGTGTTCAGCCACCTGATGGCCATGCCCATGAGCTTCTTCGACCGCCAGAACACCGGCAACCTGCTCTCCAAGGTGACCTATGACGCCGGTCAGGTGTCGTCCGCCGCGAGCTCGACCCTGGTCTCCCTGGTGCGGGAAGGGGCCACCGTCATCGGCCTGCTGGGCCTGATGTTCTGGCACTCCTGGCAGTTGTCGGTGATCTTCCTGGTGGTGGGGCCCCTGGTCGGGATCCTCATCAGCATCATCAGCCGACGTTTTCGCAAGATAAGCCGCCACATCCAGCAGGCGGTGGGTGACATCACCACCTCCACCGAGCAGATGCTCAAGGGGCACAAAGAGGTGCTGATGTTCGGGGGCCAGGAGGTGGAGGACAAGCGCTTCTACCAGGTGAGCAACCGGATGCGCCAGCAGACCATGAAGATGGTCGCCGCCGACGCCATCGGCAGCCCCATCGTCCAGATGGTGGCCTCCGTGGCCCTTGCGGTCTTCCTCTATGTCGCCACCATCGACAGCGTCAAGGCGACCCTGACTGCGGGCACCTTCACCGTCATGGTCACCTCCATGATGATGCTGCTCAAGCCGCTGAAAAGCCTGACCGACGTGAACAACCAGTTCCAGCGCGGCATCACCGCCTGCCAGAGCCTGTTCGGTCTGCTGGACTCCACCCCGGAGCAGGACACCGGCACCCGTACCCTGGAACGTGCCCGAGGTGAAATCGAGTTTCGCAACGTCACCTTCACCTACCCGACCAAGGAGACACCGGCGCTGCGCAACATCAGCTTCAAGGTGGAGGCAGGCAAATCGGTGGCCCTGGTGGGTCGTTCCGGCTCCGGCAAGAGCACCATCGCGAGCCTCCTGACCCGCTTCTATGACATCGAAGAGGGGGAAATTCTGCTGGATGGCGTCAACATCCGCGAATACCGCCTGAGCGAGCTGCGCAAGCAGTACGCCCTGGTCTCCCAGCACGTGCACCTCTTCAACGACTCCGTGGCCAACAACATCGCCTACGCGGCGGAAGAGAAGTACAGCCGCGACGAGATCCAGCAGGCGGCCCGCATCGCCCATGCGGACGACTTCGTCAGCAAGATGCCGGAAGGCTATGACACCGTCATCGGCGAGAACGGCGCCTCCCTCTCCGGCGGCCAGCGCCAGCGCATCGCCATCGCCCGCGCCCTGCTGCGGGACTCCCCGGTGCTGTTGCTGGACGAAGCCACCTCGGCCCTGGACACCGAGTCCGAGCGCCACATCCAGGCGGCCATCGACGAGCTGTGCAAGGCGCGCACTTCCCTCGTGATCGCCCACCGCCTCTCCACCATCGAGAAGGCGGACGAGATCCTGGTGATCGACGAGGGACACATCGTCGAGCGCGGCAACCACCAAACCCTGATGGACATGCATGGTACTTATGCCCAGCTGCGGGCCATTCAGTTTGGTAATACAGCCACGGGTAACCAGGGCTGATGCTGGCCAGACTCTGGTACGGGAACAGCCTCTGGCGCTGGGGGCTGGCCCCCTTCGCCCTGCTGTTTGCCCTGATCAGCGGCGTCCGCCGTCTGGGGTATCGCCGGGGCTGGTTCCGCGCCTATCGGGCCACCCTGCCGGTGGTGGTGGTGGGCAATCTCTCGGTGGGGGGCAACGGCAAGACCCCGGTGGTGGTCTGGCTGGTGGAACAACTCCAGGCCCGGGGCTGGCGCCCCGGCGTGGTCAGCCGCGGCTATGGCGGCAAGGCGCCCCATTACCCCTATCGATTGGATGAGAGCAGCACCCCGGCCGAGGCCGGGGATGAGCCCGTGCTCATCGCAAGGCGCTGCGGCTGCCCCGTGGCGGTGGCCCCCAGACGGGCCGATGCGGTGCGGTTGCTGGAGCAAAGCGGTGAGGTGGACATCATCGTCACCGACGACGGCCTGCAGCACTATGCCCTGGCCCGTGACATCGAACTGGTGGTGGTGGACGGGGCGCGCCGCTTTGGCAATGGCTGTCTGCTGCCCATGGGGCCGCTGCGCGAGCCCACGACCCGCCTCAAGCGGGTAGAAGCCATCATCTGCAACGGCGGCGAACCCGCCCGTGGCGAGTACGCCATGCGCCTGGTGCCGGATACCCTGCGCCGGGTGTGCGACGATGCGCCTCTCACGGCCCCCCTCTCGGGGCCGGTGGATGCCCTGGCGGGCATCGGTCATCCCCCCCGTTTCTTCGCCACCCTGACCGCCCTTGGTTACGAGTTGGTGCAGAGCGTCGGCTACGGGGATCACCAGGCGTTCGACGCCGCCGAGCTGCTGGCCCGCTTCGGCCAGCGCCCCTTGCTGATGACCGAGAAGGATGCGGTCAAGTGCCGCCCCTTTGCCCCGGACAACTGGTGGTATCTGCCGGTCAGCGCCGAGCTGCCCGATGCCCTGGGGGAGGCGCTGCTGCGCACCCTGGGTCCGCAGCCCGGAAGAGGGGACAGGCACCAGGCGCCCTGACGGGGCGCCACCGGATTGGAACAGACGGCCAGCGCCCGGACTCGGGGGCTGGCCCTGCACATTGACATGCCAGGCAAGATCGCCTGTGGGAAATCGTTAAAGGAGTTTCGTTGTGGCACTGGATATTAAACTGCTCGACATCATCGCCTGCCCGGTCTGCAAGGGGAAACTGCACTATCAAGCGCACGCCGAGGGCCCTCAGGAGCTCATCTGCCGCTTCGACAGACTGGCCTATCCCCTGGAGGAGGGGATCCCGGTGCTGCTGGAGAACCGGGCCCGTCACCTGGCGCTGGAAGAGCTGAAGCCATGAGTTTCGTCGTCGTCATTCCTGCCCGTTACGCCTCCACCCGGCTGCCGGGTAAGCCGCTTGCCGACATTCACGGCAAGCCCATGGTGCAGCACGTGGTGGAGAAGGCCCTGCAATCGGGCGCCGATCGGGTGATCGTCGCCACCGATGACGAGCGGGTGCAGCAGGCTCTGGCTCCCTTTGCCGCCGCTGCCGGGTTCGAGGTGTGCATGACCTCACCGGATCACCAGTCCGGCACCGAGCGTCTGGCCGAGGTGTGCCGTCACTACGGCTTTGCCGCCGACACCATCATCGTCAACGTGCAGGGGGACGAGCCCCTCATTCCCCCCGTCATCATCCGCCAGGTGGCGGACAACCTGGCCGCGGCCAGCGCGCCCATGGCGACGCTGTCGGTGCCGATCAGGGATGCCGAAGAGGCGTTCAATCCCAATGCCGTCAAGGTGGTGACCGACCGGGAGGGGTATGCCCTCTATTTCAGTCGCGCCAGCATCCCCTGGGATCGGGACCGCTTTGCCCAGAGCCGCGAGCAGATTGGCGATCACTACCAGCGCCACATCGGCATCTACGCCTATCGCGCCGGCTTCATCCAGCGTTACGTGGACTGGGCACCGAGCGTGCTCGAGCAGGTCGAAGCCCTGGAGCAGCTGCGGGTGCTCTGGTACGGGGAGAAGATCCACGTGGCCCAGGCGCTGCAAGCCCCGCCGGTGGGGGTGGACACCCAGGCCGATCTCGACAAGGTGCGAGCGCTGCTGGCCGGTTGAGGCTGGCGGAACGGCTTTGATGCAATACGGCGCCCCAGGGCGCCGTTTTTTAATTGATTCTTTGTATAATAATTTGATTTAAAACGGATTTTACGAGCAATTTCAAACTTTTCCCGCCCATGGTTTGCCAAATCATCGAGTTTGGTTATGATGCAAGACGCCGTGTTAACCCTAACTGGCATATAACGAGATAAAAAACGGGGTGTTTGGGTGATTAATGTATTCCTGGTCGATGATCATGAGTTGGTGCGTACAGGGATAAGACGCATTTTGGAAGACGTCCGCGGGATCAAGGTGGTGGGCGAGGCGCAGAGCGGGGAAACCGCGGTGGCCTTCTGTCGGCAACATCACCCCGATGTGATCCTGATGGACATGAACATGCCGGGCATCGGCGGTCTGGAAGCGACCCGCAAGATCCTGCGGATCCGCCCCGATGTACGCATCATAGTGCTGACCATTCATTCAGAAAATCCGTTCCCCACCAAGGTGATGCAGGCGGGCGCCGCCGGGTACCTCACCAAGGGGGCCGCGCCGGACGAGATGATCCACGCCATTCGCCTGGTTCACTCCGGTCAGCGCTACATCTCCCCGGAGATCGCCCAGCAGATGGCCCTGAGCCAGTTCGCCTCCGCCGACGAGAACCCCTTCAAGTCCCTCTCCGAGCGGGAGCTGCAGATCATGATGATGATCACCAAGGGGCAGAAGGTGACCGACATCTCCGAGCAACTCAACCTGAGCCCGAAGACGGTCAACAGCTACCGCTACCGCCTGTTCAGCAAGCTGGGGATCAACGGTGACGTGGAGCTGACCCATCTGGCCATTCGTTATGGCATGCTGGATGCCGATACCCTGTAACGGGGGCGTGTGGACACCAAAGGCGGCACCGGCCGCCTTTTGCTTTTTGCAGGCTGTGGGCAGTATGCTCTCCCCGTCTTTTTGCATTCATCCGTTGAGTCGAGTTGCCGATGACCCTCTCTCCCGAGCCCCATTTTGACAGCAAGGCATTCCTGAGTGCCGTCACCCACCAGAGCGGTGTCTACCGCATGTACGACAGCGGCGGCACCGTCATCTACGTGGGCAAGGCCAAGGATCTCAAGAAACGGCTCGCCTCCTACTTTCGGGCCAACGTCGACAGCATCAAGACCCGCACCCTGGTGCGCCAGATTGCCGATGTGCAGGTAACGGTCACCCACACCGAGACCGAGGCGCTGATCCTCGAGCACAACCTCATCAAGCAGTACCAGCCGCGCTACAACGTGCTGCTGCGGGATGACAAGTCCTACCCCTGGATCATCATCACCGACCATCGGCACCCGCGCATCGGCGTCCATCGCGGCGCCCGCAAGGTGAAGGGGGAGTATTTCGGCCCTTACCCCTCCGGTGGCGCGGTACGCGAGAGCCTGCACCTGATGCAGAAGATCTTCCCGGTGCGCCAGTGCGAGGATGCCGTCTATGCCAACCGTACCCGCCCCTGCCTGCTCTACCAGCTCAAGCGCTGCGCCGGCCCCTGTGTGGCGGGGCTGGTGAGCGAGGCCGAGTATGCCCAGCAGGTGGCGCTGGCCAAGCTGTTCCTCGCGGGCAAGAACCAGCAGGTGATCGGCGAACTGGTGGGCAAGATGGAGTCCGCCAGCGGCGATCTGCGCTTCGAGGAGGCGGCCCGCTACCGGGATCAGATCCAGGCCCTGCGCCGGGTCACCGAGCAGCAGTCTGTGAGCGGCAACGTGCTGGACGAGCTCGACGTGGTGGGGGTGGCCTTCGAGCAGGGGACCGCCTGCATCCACGTGCTCTTCATCCGCCAGGGCAAGGTGCTGGGATCGCGCAGCTACTTCCCGAAAGTGCCGGCCGATACCCCGCTTGACGAGGTGGTGCAATCCTTCCTGCTGCAGTTCTATCTGTCGGGGCAGGGGGGACGGCAGATCCCGAGCGAGGTGCTGCTGGACGTGGCGCTGGAGGATGAGAGCGTCATCGCCGACACCCTGAGCCAGACCGCCGGCTACAAGGTGCGGGTGGTGAGCCGGACGCGCAGCGAACGGGCCCGCTTCATCAAGCTTGCCTCCATCAACGCCCAGACCGCGCTGCGCTCGCGCCTCGCCCACAAGAGCACCATCACCGCCCGTTACGATCAGCTGGAGGAGCTGCTGGAGCTCGAGAGCCCCATCGCCCGCATGGAGTGCTTCGATATCTCCCACACCATGGGGGAGCGCACCGTGGCCTCCTGCGTGGTGTTCAACCGGGAGGGGCCGCTCTCCTCGGAATACCGCCGCTTCAACATCGACGGTATCACCGGCGGGGATGACTATGCCGCCATGGAGCAGGCGCTGGAGCGTCGCTTTGGCAAGCAGCAGGAGCCGGACAAGGTGCCGGATGTGCTGTTCATCGACGGCGGTCTCGGCCAGTTGCGCCGCGCGGAGGAGATCCTGGCGCGCCAGCTGGAGTTTCTCGGCGGCAAATACCCGCTGCTGGTGGGCATCGCCAAGGGGGTGACCCGCAAGGCGGGGTTGGAGACCCTGATCCTGGGGGACAGCCACGAAGAGCTGCATTTGCCGGCGGACATGCCCGCTTTGCACCTCATCCAGCACATTCGCGACGAATCCCACCGCTTTGCCATCACGGGCCACCGGGCCAGGCGGGCAAAGGCCCGCACCACCAGTACCCTGGAAGAGATTCCCGGGGTGGGGCCGAAACGGCGGCAGGCGCTGCTCAAATACCTGGGGGGTTTGCAGGAGGTGAAAAAAGCCGGGGTGGACGAACTCGCCAAGGTGCCCGGCATCAGCCAGGAGCTGGCCCAGTCCATCCACGACGCATTGCACTCGCTCTAGGCTGTGTTCTCAAAATGCTGGTTTTCTGTCCACACATAACTCGCGCAAGTAGCGAAGGCAAAAAGCCAGTTTGATAAAGGCTGCAAAACTCTTGGCTAGCTTTTCATATCTCGTTGAAAACCGGCGAAACTTCTTCAACCAACCGAAGCACCGCTCCACGACATTGCGCCTGCGGTAATGCACCTTGTCCAGTACCAATGGACGCCCCTTATGGCGCCGTTGCTGGTCGCTGCGTTGCGGAATGACCGCTTTTATCCTTCTCCGCCGTAGCTCGGCTCGAAAGGCTTTGCTGCTATAGGCCTTGTCTGCGGCAAGATGCGCTGGCCGTGTTCGGTAGCGACCTGATGACGTTGGTATCCTCGCCATGGCCAACGCGCTTGTTGCATAGCTGATTTCTGCTGATTGCCCCGGTGACAGGCAGAAGCTCAGTGGTAAGCCATGACGGTCCGTGACCAAGTGAATTTTGCTGCCGAAACCTCCCCGCGAACGGCCAAGGGCTTGATTCATTGAGGTGTTTTTTTACGTGCACCGGCAGCATCTTTGGATGCTCTGACATTGGAGCCGTCCAGGCACCACAGGTCGAAATCGATGAGCCCTTCTTCATTGAGCTTGAGTTGCAGCGCTTCCAGAATGGCATCAATCCGGCCTGCATCCTGCCAACGCCGGAAGGTGTTGTAGACCGAATTCCATGGTCCGAAACGTTCTGGAAGGTCTCGCCAAGGAGCTCCGGTGTGGAGTATCCAGAGAATGCCATCGAGCACTTGGCGCGGTTCACGGGTAGGGCGCCCGATCAGGCTTCGAGAAGGAAACTGGGGCTCGATAAGCCCCCATTGTGCATCAGTCAGCTGATAACGGCGGGACACGGAATGGATCTTAAGCTGTTGAGAAGATGTGAGATTATATCTTCATCACTTTAAGAACACAGCCTAG
>NZ_JBFODF010000013.1:0-4193 GCF_040908165.1 Aeromonas sp. R6-1 | reverse complement strand
GGCGAGCCTCTCCAGGGCATTTCGCAGCCACACGGAGCGTCACCCCCCTTCCCATCGTCCATGACAATGGACAACAGATGTGTTCAAACACTCAAGTGCAGGTTTCCCGGACAGAGGGACCGAGACATCTCTATAGGCAGCACCTTCCCGCTGCGCACCCTCCCCCATCGATGCAGACAACCGTCACTCCTCACCGACAAGCCCCTGCCCTGGATACCCGTATTCGCCGACATGAGGCCCTGTTCGCCCACGACTGCGAACCATTGTCTTGCCCACTGACAGACCCCCGTTAAACAATCGATGCATCGAACAAATAATTCAGAATAGGAATACGTTTTATTTATCACCGCATATAAAAAGGGCGCATCACCTTGTATTAAACCTGTTTTTTGTATGGAAAAGCCCGAATCAAATGACAGGGGGCATTACACTCAAAACGACGCTTCATACCCAGAAAGTGTGAAGGGTTCGTCAACGAAGAGATGTCGGATGATTCTATTTTCTTGGCTGGGGTGTACTTATGTTCGACTCGAAACTTAAAAAAGAGCTGGCAGCAGAACGAGAGAGAGCCTTGAAAAGCGAGGCACTGGATCATGCCATGCACGATCATCTTCCCATGATTGAATTCACTACCGATGGTTATATTCTCGATGCCAGCCCGCTTTTTCTTCATTCCGTCGGCTATTCCCTCAATGAGATCGTGCAGCAGCATCACGCCATGTTCTGCATGAAAGAAGATACCGACTCTCCCTCCTATCGGGAATTCTGGCGAGATCTGGCAAATGGGCACAGCCAGCATGGCACCTTCCACCGGGTTTGCAAACAAGGCAAGGAAATATGGCTGTAAGCCACCTATTTCCCCGTCAGCCAGGGCGGAAAAATAATCAAGATCATCAAAATAGCGGCAGATGTGACAGTGCAACATGATCTGCTCATGACTCAAAAAGCAATATTTGAGGCGCTGGATCGCTCCCTCGCCGTCATCGAGTTTGAACCGACTGGTGTTGTTATTTCCGCCAACCGTAATTTCCTGGATACCATGGGCTATCGACTCGATGAAATTAAAGGCCATCAACATCGCATGTTTTGTGATGAGCTGTTTTATCGGGAACATCCCGATTTCTGGCAGGAGCTGGCTCAGGGGACGTTCAAATCGGGGCGCTTTCAGCGATTTGATAAAAAAGGCCATGAAGTCTGGCTGGAGGCAACCTACAACGCTGTGCGGGGCAGCCATGGCAAGGTGATCAAGGTCATCAAGTTTGCCTCCAATATCACCCCGCAGATCAGCAAAGATCAGGCCGTACAACATGTGGCCAAGGTGGCAAATGAAACATCTGTCACAACCAAATCCTCCGCCATCAAAGGAGAGGAGATGTTGACCACCGTCGTCTCCACTTCGGACAATATTGTCAGGCAGATGGAACATGCCAGCACCTTGATGAGCAAGCTTCACGCTCAATCCCAGAATATCACCGCCATTGTATCCACCATCAGCAGCATTGCAGACCAGACCAACCTGCTCGCGCTCAATGCCGCCATCGAAGCGGCGAGAGCCGGCGAACAAGGCAGAGGCTTTGCCGTCGTGGCCGATGAAGTTCGTCAACTGGCGGCAAGAACCTCCCTATCGACCAACGAAATAGCCAATGTCGTCAGCCAGAATCAGCAGTTCACCAGGCAGGTCAGCGAGCAGATCCAGTCCGCGGCAGACGGTGCCATCCACGGGCAAAAGCAGATCGATGACGTTGCAAAAGTGATGGAGGAGATAAGACACGGAGCAGAAGAGGTGTCGACCATCATCTCGGAACTCTAGATAAATCAGGGAAGCACTCAGGAGCCTGCCATCGAGCAGGCTCTTTGATGTTCACACCAGGGGTCGCAGCTTGGCACGTGCAGATTCAAGAGATGAACCGGCTCTTCAGGTCGCTGCCATTCTGGCAGTCAATTGACTAGAAACAAAAAGGCCACTATTGCTAGTGGCCTTAGTAACTCTTTGATTTTAATGGTGCCCGAGGCCGGAATCGAACCGGCACGACGCGAACGTCGAGGGATTTTAAATCCCTTGTGTCTACCGATTTCACCACTCGGGCACCGCAATCGGTATCAAGCTCGCGTGGCGGGCTTGTCAATATGGAGGCACGTTCCGGAGTCGAACCGGACTAAACGGATTTGCAATCCGCTGCATAACCGCTTTGCTAACGCGCCATGCAAAAGAGAAAAACTCTCTATTGTCTGAATTTGGAGCGGGAAACGAGACTCGAACTCGCGACCCCGACCTTGGCAAGGTCGTGCTCTACCAACTGAGCTATTCCCGCATCGGTCTGGCTGACTGCCTGACTGTGAGAACGCATTCTAGCGATGTTCCCCGCCCAGTCAACCAAAAACATTTAATACGCTGATCGTTCGGGTGTTTTTTACCCTTGTCCCACACTTTCGCCGCTCATGGCCGTTTCTCGGCGCCAGTGGCAGAGAAACGGCCATCTTCCCGTCGGGACTAGAACCGGGAGTGGTAGCTGAGATCGCCCCAGGCGGCCTTCATGTACTGGAACATGGACCAGAAGGTGAGCACGGTGGCCACGTAGAGCAGCACATAGGCGAGCCACACCATCCAGATGTCGTATTGCCAGATGAGGCCGGTGAGCGACACCATCTGGATCATGGTCTTCCATTTGCCAATCCAGCTGACCGCCACCGAGGAGCGCTTGCCAAGCTCGGCCATCCATTCACGCAGGGCGGAGATGATGATCTCCCGGCCAATCATGGTCATGGCGGGGATGGTGACCCAGACGGTGTTGTAGTGCTCGACGATAACCACCAGGGCCGCCGCCACCATGATCTTGTCGGCCACCGGATCGAGGAAGGCGCCAAAGGCGGTGGACTGGTTCAGCTTGCGGGCAAGATAGCCGTCAAACCAGTCGGTTGCGGCCGCCAGGATGAAGACGATGGCCGCCGCCATGTAGGACCACTGATAGGGAAGGTAGAACAGGATGACGAAGACGGGGATGAGCAAAATCCGAAAGAACGTCAGCAGGTTAGGAATATTTGTCATTATTTTCAGCCACTTCTTGTATGCCGCTACATGGTAGCCCCAAGCCGATCGCGGATGCAACCGAACTGGCGCCCGCCTTGGTCCATTAATCCATCAATAACCTCAGGATGCCGGTCATTATGGCATTTGGGAGCCCCCTGCGTCACGGCTCTTGTGCGCAGGCGGCACGCCCTGATGCCCCCTGGCGTGACCTCCTTCACACCAAAGGCAGCGCTAGGCTGTGTTCTTAAAGTGATGAAGATATAATCTCACATCTTCTCAACAGCTTAAGATCCATTCCGTGTCCCGCCGTTATCAGCTGACTGATGCACAATGGGGGCTTATCGAGCCCCAGTTTCCTTCTCGAAGCCTGATCGGGCGCCCTACCCGTGAACCGCGCCAAGTGCTCGATGGCATTCTCTGGATACTCCACACCGGAGCTCCTTGGCGAGACCTTCCAGAACGTTTCGGACCATGGAATTCGGTCTACAACACCTTCCGGCGTTGGCAGGATGCAGGCCGGATTGATGCCATTCTGGAAGCGCTGCAACTCAAGCTCAATGAAGAAGGGCTCATCGATTTCGACCTGTGGTGCCTGGACGGCTCCAATGTCAGAGCATCCAAAGATGCTGCCGGTGCACGTAAAAAAACACCTCAATGAATCAAGCCCTTGGCCGTTCGCGGGGAGGTTTCGGCAGCAAAATTCACTTGGTCACGGACCGTCATGGCTTACCACTGAGCTTCTGCCTGTCACCGGGGCAATCAGCAGAAATCAGCTATGCAACAAGCGCGTTGGCCATGGCGAGGATACCAACGTCATCAGGTCGCTACCGAACACGGCCAGCGCATCTTGCCGCAGACAAGGCCTATAGCAGCAAAGCCTTTCGAGCCGAGCTACGGCGGAGAAGGATAAAAGCGGTCATTCCGCAACGCAGCGACCAGCAACGGCGCCATAAGGGGCGTCCATTGGTACTGGACAAGGTGCATTACCGCAGGCGCAATGTCGTGGAGCGGTGCTTCGGTTGGTTGAAGAAGTTTCGCCGGTTTTCAACGAGATATGAAAAGCTAGCCAAGAGTTTTGCAGCCTTTATCAAACTGGCTTTTTGCCTTCGCTACTTGCGCGAGTTATGTGTGGACAGAAAACCAGCATTTTGAGAACACAGCCTAG
>NZ_JBFODF010000012.1:0-7711 GCF_040908165.1 Aeromonas sp. R6-1 | reverse complement strand
TGTATGGAGATGGTATTCACCTGACAGTTGCCCACAAAAGGGAGTGGTCATACGGCTTCAAACCGGATAACAAAACGGTACCCCTACCGTGTTATCCGGAGTCACCGTATGACCACCAACGAGAAAGTAGCACGTCGCAAACTCAGCCTGCTAGAGCTCGCCAAAGAGCTCAATAATGTCAGCAAAGCCTGCAAGCTCATCGGCTACAGCCGTCAGCAGTTCTACGAAATTCGCCGTAACTACCAGACCTATGGCGCCGAGGGCTTGCTCGACAAACTCCCCGGCTGTAAAGGCGCTCATCCCAACCGGGTCGCTCCCGAGATTGAGCAAGCCATCCTCGATTACTCTCTCACCAGACCAACCCATGGCCCGCTGCGGGTCGCGCAAGAACTGGCTCTGCAAGGCATCAACGTCAGTGCAGGCGGTGTGCGTGGCGTGTGGCAACGTCACGACTTGCTCTCCAAGCATGACCGCTTGTTGCGCCTCGAGAAAACCCACCGGGAGCAGACCATTGAGCTCAATGACGAGCAGATCCGCCTGTTAGAACGCTTCAGCCCCGAGTTTCGCGAACGCCAGATTGAGGTCCACTACACCGGAGAACTGGTGGCGGTTGACACCTTCTTCGTCGGCGCGCTCAAGGGGGTTGGCAAGGTGTATCTGCAAACCGTGCTGGACTGCTACAGTCGCCATGCCTGGGGACGGCTCTACACCAGCAAGCTGCCGGTGACCTCGGTTCATGTGCTCAATGAAACGGTACTGCCGTTCTTCGAAGCCCATGAGGCTCTGGTCTATACCATCCTGTCAGATAACGGGCGCGAGTTCTGTGGGCGCCCAGACCATCATCCCTACGAGCTGTTCCTGCAACTGGAGGGGATTGAGCACCGGACCACCAAGGTACGCAGGCCGCAGAGCAATGGCTTTATCGAGCGGTTGCACCGCACACTGCTGGATGAGCACTTCCGTATCAAGGGGAGGACGACCTGGTATGAGTCGGTAGAACAGATGCAGACAGACCTGGATAGCTACCTGGAACACTACAACACCGAGCGGCCACATCAGGGCAGGATGATGGAGGGTCAGACCCCCTACAGCATGTTCAAGAAGGGTCTGAAATTGATACCGAAGGAAGTGCGCACTAAAGTAGCGTAAACAAGACACCGGTTTGAGGCCGGTGTCAGGTGATAACTAGATCTGTACATACAACCCAATTGCCTATTATGAATAGCTTCACTTACCTATGATTATTTCCATCCTTATCTATTTTTTATCACAGAATTATTAGCTAACTCTGGAGCAAGTGATTCATAAAAATCAACTGGTCCTTTAGTTATTACCTTTGAAATAACTGCTATTCTTTCAGGCTTGATATTAGGCCCATATGCGATGATCTCACGAGTAACCTCTATATACTCTTCGAGATATCCCTCTGCTTTAGAAAGCCCTAACACTTTAAGTGTCATCCTTGCACGACGAAGTGCTTGGTTATTATTTACAATTGCTTTCCTTGCCGCATCCATATCAATTCCACCGTCTAGATTTCTGACATGGTTACTTACCGCGGTAGCATAGGTTCCGATCAAATGCTCAAACTCAGTTATATCTCTTGCTGCTTCAATAATTAGCTCTTGACGCCGCCTCATCGCATCTTTTCGGTCTTCATTAGAATGATTGAGCTTAGTGATGAAGTAGGTAGATAGAGCACCAATTACTCCACCAAGAACAGTTCCCATGATAGGGAATCCGACTTTAACTATATCAGTGTAAAGTTGAATTTCTTCCTGCGTCATTTTGCCCTCATGCCTATAAATTATATGATTAGCAAGAATACTATTATTTAACGCTACAGAAGTGAATCTTATTTCCCATAGTCGTTAATTTTTATACACCAATAACATCCAATAAAAAGCGCCTCCCAAGGGAGGCGCTTTTCAGTTCTATACAAAGCAATTAGCTATTACAGGGACTCTGCGGTCGCCACCACGTTTTCCACGGTAAAGCCGAATTCCTTGAACAGCAGCTCGGCCGGGGCGGACTCACCGAAGGTGCGCATGCCGATGATCTTGCCGCCAAAGCCCACGTACTTGTACCAGTAGTCGGCGATGCCCGCTTCGATGGCCACGCGCTTGGTGACGGCGGCCGGCAGGACGGACTCCTTGTACTCGGCGGACTGGGCATCGAACACGTCGGTAGACGGGATGGAGACCACGCGCACGGCACGGCCCTTGGCAGTCAGCTGCTCATAGGCAGCCACGGCCAGCTCCACTTCGGAACCGGTGGCGATCAGGATCAGCTCCGGGGTACCGGCGCAATCCTTCAGCACGTAACCACCCTTGGCGGCATCGGCCAGTTGCTGGGCGGTGCGGTCCATCTGGGCCAGGTTCTGACGGGAGAAGATCAGGGAGGTCGGGCCGTCGGTACGCTCGATGGCGTGTTTCCAGGCGATGGCGGACTCTACCTGGTCACACGGGCGCCAGGTGCTCATGTTCGGGGTCAGACGCAGGGAGGCGATCTGCTCCACCGGCTGGTGAGTCGGACCATCTTCACCCAGACCGATGGAGTCGTGGGTGTAGACGAAGATGGCGCGCTGCTTCATCAGGGCGGCCATGCGCAGGGCGTTGCGGGCGTACTCCATGAACATCAGGAAGGTGGCGCCGTAGGGGATGAAACCACCGTGCAGGGCGATGCCGTTCATGATGGCGGACATGCCGAACTCGCGCACGCCGTAGTGGATGTAGTTGCCTGCGGCGCTCTCGGGAGTCAAGGACTTGGAGCCGGACCACATGGTCAGGTTGGACGGCGCGAGATCCGCGGAGCCGCCCATGAATTCCGGCAGCAGCTTGCCGAAGGCTTCCAGGGAGTTCTGGGACGCTTTACGGGTCGCGATCTTGGCCGGGTTGGCCTGCAGGGTTTCGATGATCTTGGCGGATTCAGCAGCCCAGTTGGCCGGCAGCTCGCCAGTGGTGCGGCGCTTGAACTCGGCAGCCAGGGCCGGGTGAGCGGCTTCATAGGCGGCGAACTTGGCAGCCCAGTCCGATTCGAGCTTGGCGCCCTTTTCCTGACCGTTCCACTCGGCGGCGATGTCGGACGGGATGACGAACGGCGCGTGGTCCCACTTCAGGAAGGCACGGGCGGCGGCGATCTCGTCGTTGCCCAGCGGTGCGCCGTGGCAGTCGTGGGAGCCGGACTTGTTCGGGGAACCGTAGCCGATGATGGTGCGGCAGCAGATCAGGGTCGGCTTGCCGGTCTCGGCCTTGGCGGCTTCGATGGCGGCGTTGATGGCTTCCGGGTTGTGACCGTCAACGGCCGGAATGACGTGCCAGCCGTAGGCTTCGAAGCGCTTGGGAGTGTCGTCGGTGAACCAGCCTTCTACGTGACCATCGATGGAGATGCCGTTGTCATCCCAGAACGCGATCAGCTTGCCCAGACCCAGGGTGCCGGCCAGGGAGCAGGCTTCGTGGGAGATACCTTCCATCAGGCAGCCGTCGCCCATGAAGGCGTAGGTGTAGTGGTCGACGATGTCGTGACCCGGCTGGTTGAACTGCTCGGCCATGGCCTTCTCGGCGATCGCCATGCCCACGGCGTTGGTGATGCCCTGACCCAGCGGACCGGTGGTGGTTTCAACGCCCGGCGCATAACCGTACTCCGGGTGACCCGGGGTGCGAGAGTGCAGTTGGCGGAAGTTTTTCAGATCGTCGATGGAGAGGTCATAACCGGAGAGGTGCAGCAGGGAGTACAGCAGCATGGAGCCGTGGCCGTTGGAGAGGATGAAACGGTCGCGGTCGGCCCACTTGGGGTTGTTCGGGTTGTGTTTGAGGTGGCTGCGCCACAGCACTTCAGCGATATCCGCCATTCCCATGGGGGCGCCCGGGTGACCGGAGTTGGCTTTTTGAACGGCATCCATACTCAATGCACGAATGGCATTGGCAAGCTCTTTACGAGAAGGCATCTGTATCTCCTGCGATTGCTTCATTTGATGGCCAAGATTAAGGCGCGTTATTGTCCCAGCAGGGGGCGCGGCGTGCAAATATTATCTGGGCGAATAAAGTGGCTTTGGGAGCACAATCGCTTTTCTGGGCGGGGAAAACGATTCAATCCGCCCCCTGCCTTACCTCCATGGAGGTGGATCCCTTCCCCGTCCCGCCCCGGGCGGCTCCACCCCCAAATAGTGCTGGCAATCACCGGATGACCTATTTAAAATAGACGTCCAGATGTAGATACCTCTACAGTCA
Organism: Aeromonas sp. R6-1; assembly: GCF_040908165.1. Lineage (NCBI taxonomy): Bacteria > Pseudomonadati > Pseudomonadota > Gammaproteobacteria > Aeromonadales > Aeromonadaceae > Aeromonas > Aeromonas sp. R6-1. The sequence goes on along the minus strand of NZ_JBFODF010000012.1, from coordinate 3,482 downwards.
TCCTGTCATTATCCGGTTATGGCCAAGGCGATAACCCTTACGAATCGAGAACCAAACATGGCAAAGCTGTTTACTTCCGAGTCGGTCTCCGAAGGCCATCCCGATAAAATCGCCGACCAGATCTCCGATGCGGTGCTGGACGCCATCCTGCAGCAGGACACCAAGGCGCGCGTCGCCTGCGAAACCCTGGTCAAGACCGGCATGGTGATGGTAGCCGGCGAAGTGACCACCTCTGCCTGGGTCGACATCGAACAGATCGTGCGCGACACCGTGCGCGAGATTGGTTACACCCACTCCGACATGGGCTTCGACGCCGACTCCTGCGCCGTGCTGAACGCCATCGGCAAACAGTCTCCGGACATCAACCAGGGCGTCGACCGTACCGACCCGCTGGAGCAAGGTGCCGGTGACCAGGGCCTGATGTTCGGCTACGCCACCAACGAAACCGACGTTCTGATGCCCGCGCCCATCACCTACTCCCACCTGCTGGTGAAGCGTCAGGCCGAAGTGCGCAAGAACGGCACCCTGCCGTGGCTGCGTCCGGACGCCAAGAGCCAGCTGACCTTCGCCTACGACGACGCAGGCAAGATCCTGGGTGTCGATGCCGTGGTGCTCTCCACCCAGCATTGCGACTCCATCAGCCACAGCGATCTGGTGGAAGCGGTGCGCGAAGAGATCATCAAGCCGGTGCTGCCCGCCGAGTGGATCAACAAGGACACCAAGTACTTCATCAACCCGACCGGTCGTTTCGTCATCGGCGGCCCCATGGGTGACTGTGGTCTGACCGGTCGCAAGATCATCGTCGACACCTACGGCGGCATGGCCCGTCACGGTGGTGGCGCCTTCTCCGGCAAGGATCCGTCCAAGGTGGACCGCTCCGCCGCCTACGCCGCCCGCTACGTGGCCAAGAACATCGTGGCCGCAGGTCTCGCGGATCGCTGTGAAGTGCAGGTCTCCTACGCCATCGGCGTGGCCGAGCCCACCTCCATCAGCGTCGAAACCTTCGGCACCGGCAAGGTGGCCGAAGCCCTGCTGGTCAAGCTGGTGCGCGAGTTCTTCGAGCTGCGCCCCTATGGTCTCATCGAGATGCTGGATCTGAAGCGCCCGATCTACCAGGCAACCGCCGCTTACGGCCACTTCGGCCGCGACGAGTTCCCCTGGGAGAAGACCGACAAGGCCGAGCTGCTGCGCGCTGCCGCCGGCCTGTAAGGCTCGAGGTTGTGATAAAAGGGGAGCCTGGCTCCCCTTTTGCTTTTGTGTCCGTCCCGAGGATCCCATGCCTGCCACTGCCACCCGGCTTGACCCCGCCCTCATCGAGATGCTGCTCGCGCGCGTCGAGGCCTGCTTTGTACAGGCTGAAACGCGCCTTGGCCGCACCTTTCCCCGCCCGCAAGTCCATTGCAACATGCGGGGCCGGGCGGCAGGGTCTGCGCGGCTGCAAACCTGGGAGCTGCGTTTCAATCCGGCGCTCTATCAGGCCAATCAGCAGGCGTTTCTCAGGGAAGTGGTGCCCCACGAGGTGGCGCACCTGCTGGTCTATGCGCTCTGGGGAGAGGGGCGCGGCAAGAGCCGGGTACTGCCCCACGGCCGCCAGTGGCAGTCGGTGATGCGGGAGCTGTTCGGTCTCGAACCCAGCACCACCCACAGCTTTGATCTGGGGGTGCTGGCCCAGCGCACCTTCGTGTATGCCTGCGCCTGCCAGCAGCATCCCCTCTCGGTGCGCCGCCACAACAAGGTGATGCGTGGCGAGGCCCGCTATCACTGCCGCCGCTGTCGCCAGCCCCTGGTGTGGCAGCGCGACACGACGGCGGATTGAGTCACCCCGTGTCGCGCTCCTGTGATAGGGTGCGCGCTTACTTCATTCAACTGTCTCATTGCCAAGGATATTCATGTTTCGCCCTCTGCTCTCCCTCTGCCTGGCCCTGCTGGTCAGCGCCCCGGCCCATGCCGACAACATCCAGACCTTTCGCGCCGCCAAGCAGGATCTGAACAAGCTCTACCAGAGCCACCCCGTCACCTTCTACTGCGGCTGCAACATCAAGTTCAGCGGCAAGAAGATGGCCCCCGACTGGGAGAGCTGCGGCTACCTGCCGCGCAAGCAGGCCGAGCGGGCCTCCCGCATCGAATGGGAGCACGTGGTGCCCGCCTGGGAGTTCGGCCACCAGCTCCAGTGCTGGCAGGACGGAGGTCGCAAGAATTGCGGCAAGAGCGACGAGTTCAACAGGATGGAGGGAGACATGCACAACCTCTTCCCCGCCATCGGCGAGGTGAACGGCGATCGGGCCAACTTCCGCTTCAGCGACTGGAACGGCAAACCGAACCAGTACGGCAAGTGCCAGATGCTGGTGGACTTCAAGGAGCGCCAGGTGCAGCCGCCCAAGGGGCCGGTGCGTGGCCAGATCGCCCGCGCCTACCTCTACATGAGCCAGCAGTACGGACTGCGTCTGGCGGCACAGCAGCGCAAGCTTTACGAAGCCTGGGACAGGCAGTATCCGGCTGATCGCTGGGAGTGCGAGCGCAACCGCCGTATCGGCAAGCTGCAGGGCAATACCAATCCCTTCATTGAAAAGCAGTGCCAATAACCCCATTTGACCAGGGAGGGGGAGCGTCCCCCTCATCCTGAATCCCTTCACTCTCTGTCTCGCGAGCCTTGCTCGCCGCCGTGCAGTAGGGTATTGAAGGGTTTCCAAGCAAGAGACTGACTATCAGCCATGCGCATTCCACGTATCTATGAACCGGCCAGCCTGCAGGTTGGCCAGACCCTCGCCCTGTCGGAAGACGGTGCCAACCACATCGGCCGCGTGCTGCGCATGCAGCCGGGCCAGCAGCTCGAGCTGTTCAACGGCGACGGCCACCAGTACCCCGCCACCATCGCCAACGTCGGCAAGAAGTCGGTGGAAGTGACCATCGACAGTTGCGAGACCCGCTCGGTGGAGTCCCCCCTTGCCATCCACCTGGGTCAGGTGATCAGCCGCGGCGACAAGATGGACTTCACCATCCAGAAATCCGTGGAGCTCGGCGTCACCTGCATCACGCCCCTCTTCTCCGAGCGCTGCGGCGTCAAGCTGCCCGCCGATCGGCTGGAGAAAAAGCGCGAGCAGTGGCAGAAGGTGGTGATCAGTGCCTGCGAGCAGTGCGGCCGCAATACCGTGCCCGAGGTGCGCATGCCGATGGAGCTGGACGCCTGGCTGGCGGAAGAGACTCAGGAGCTCAAGCTCAACCTGCACCCGCGCGCCCCTTACAGCATCAACACCCTGCCCATCCCCGAGCACGGCGTGCGCCTGCTGATCGGCCCGGAAGGGGGCTTGTCCGGCGACGAGATCGCCCGTACCGTGCAGGAAGATTTCAAGGAGATGCTGCTGGGGCCGCGGGTGCTGCGCACCGAAACCGCCGCCCTGACGGCGATTACTGCGCTTCAGTGCCGCTTTGGCGATCTGGCCTGACAGCCGACCCCACCCCGGCCCTCCCCTTCGCAGGGGAGG
>NZ_JBFODF010000011.1:0-58401 GCF_040908165.1 Aeromonas sp. R6-1 | reverse complement strand
TATGCCAGTTTCAGCCAAGCGCGGGGCATAACACATCAGGTGGTGTACAACCGTCGAGGTGAGCGAGTCATTGGGGCATACCACATCCAGCATGTGAACGGATATCACCGGCGGTTGAAGGAGTGGATGGAACGATTCCATGGAGTCGCAACCCACTACCTGAGGAATTATCTGGGCTGGCGCAGGATGCTGGAACGTTACGGCAGGGAGGTAAATACCAAGATGTGTTTGCATGAGGCGCTAGGGCACCCGATGCAACACGTAATTGGGACATAGCCTAAAAAAGCCCGTCTCTCCCCATGAGATGGGCTTTTTTTGGGCTGTTGGATCACAGTCAACACACGCGCCTCGGCTTGCCTATCCTCAACCGATGGGGCAACGCGGGGTCATGGCCTGCCGTCAGGGTGCAAGAGGGGCCATGAAAGCAGGAAGAGGGTGCCGCCCCGCCCGCCGGGTTGGCAAACCGCACTGCCGCCGTGGGCCTCGGCAATGGCCTTGACCACGGCCAGCCCGAGCCCGCTGCCGCCACTCTTGCGTGAGCGTGACGGATCCCCCCGGCGAAACGCCTCGAAGATATGGGCGGCGACCTCCTCGCTGATGCCAGGCCCTTCGTCTTCCACGCTCAGGATGCACTGGGTGCCCGAACGATGCAGGCGCACGGTCAGCATGCCCGGTACCGCGTGCTTCTGGGCATTTTCCAGCAGCGCCATCAGGGCCTGACGGATGCGAAGTGCATCGCAACAGACACAGAGTTCGGCATCGAGTTCCCCCTTGAGGGTGAAACCGCTCGCAGCCAGAGGGGTGGCAAACGCCTCGAGCACCACGGCAAGCTCATCAGCCAGCCTGACCTCTGTTCGTTGCAACTCCAGGTGGCCGCTGTCGTTGAGGCTCAATACCCGCAAGTCTTCGATCAGGTGGGTCAATCCCTCCACCTGGCGCAACAAACCTTCAAAGAGCGCACGCTCTGGCGGAAATACCCCTTCGGCCAGCCCCTGCAATCGGCCACGCAAGATGGTCACCGGGGTGCGCAATTCGTGGGCGATGGCGGCATTCCAGAACTCCCGCTCGCGGGTCATGCTTTGCAGTCGCTCGGCCATGGTGTTGAAGTCCCGCACCAGTTGCGCCGTCTCCCCGATCGCCTGTTCATCCAGCGGCACGCGCGCATCGAGTTTGCCCTCTGCCACCTCTCGCAGGCTGTTCGCCACCGAATTGAGCGGGGTCAGGATGCGCCGAGAGAGGCGCACCGCCACGTACAGCGCCATCCCCAATGCAATGAGAATGGTCGAGCCAATCCAGATCATCTCGACCCTGGAGGGCATCCAGCTCTCGGAGATGCTGCCCGGCACATAGGTCACGGCAATGGCGTAGAACACATAGGTGCCGATCACCGCGAGGCAGATGATGCCGAGCGCCATCAGCCCCAGAGAGCGAATGATCTGCCTGCGCAGGCCGGGTGCCGATGTCACGCATCGCCCCCGAAGCGATAGCCGACGCCCCAGACACTGGCGGGCATCCCCTGGATGCCCTGTGCCTCCAGCTTCTTGCGCAGCTTGCTGATGTGGCTGTCCACCGTGCGCTCCTGGGTATCCCCCTCCGGCAGGCAGTGGGTCAGCAGTTCGGCGCGGCTGAACACCCGCTTGGGTGCCCGCATCAGAGAGGCGAGCAACTTGAACTCGGTAAGGGTCAGATCCAGCACCTGCTGCCCCTCATCGCGGCAAATGCTGGCCTCGTGGCTCTCCAGATCGATCTGGAAGGGGCCGACCCGCAGTACCCGGGCCGTGGTCTGTTTCGCAGCCTGGCTGCGTCTGAGCACCGCCTGTACCCGAGCCACCACTTCGGCCGGGTTGAAGGGTTTGACCACATAGTCATCCGCCCCCATGCGCAGCCCCATCAGCTTGTCGAGGTCCTGATCCAGGGCGGTCAGTATGATCACCGGCGTGTCGCCACGGGCCCGGATCTCGCTGAGCACCTGCCAGCCATCGAGCTGCGGCATCTGCACATCCAGCAACAGGAGATCGGGTTTGCATGTCTGGTGCATGGCCAGGGCTTCGCGGCCATCGGCGGCATGCAGGGTGCGCAATCCGTGGCGTTGCAGGTAAGCGGCGAGGATGTCGGCTATCTCGGCTTCATCCTCTGCAATCAGTACCAGTGACTGGGCAGCCGGGTTGGCGGAAGCAGGAAGATACGACATGGTCGGCCTCGAAAATGGTGGGTTTGAACTTTATCACCGCCTCCATGGATTCTCCACAAAGCCTCGAATCATTCGCAATAGCCCCTCTCCATAATGCCCGCTCGATGTGCTCTCGCGGCAACACCATGCCCGGGAGGCGGTTTAACGAGGTGAGTATGATGTTTGTCAAACAGCGGTATGCGGGCGCCCTGCTCGCCGTCATTGCCGTATTCGGGTTGGCAGGTTGCGATGGGGCCACGCAAGCGCAAGATGCGCCGGCCCTTCCTCAGGTGTCGGTGATGACGCTGGCAGGACAGGACCTGGTCATCAGTGAGGATCTGCCCGCCCGGGTAGCCGCGGTGCGCAGCGCCGAGATTCGGGCCCAGATCAGCGGCATCGTGCAGCGCCGCCTGTTCGAGCAGGGCGCCGAAATCGGCGCAGGCACCGTGCTGTTCCAGATAAATCCGGCCCCCTTCAAGGCGGATGTCGACAGCGCCGCCGCCGCATTGCAGCGCGCGGAGGCCGTGCTGGCCCGCGCCCGTATCCAGATTGACCGTCTGGTGCCGCTGCTGCGCACCGAGGCCATCAGCCGCCAGACCTATGACGATGCTGTCTCCCAGCGTGATCAAGCGGCCGCCGACGTGGCCCAGGCCAGGGCGACCCTGGCCCGGCACCAGCTGAACCTGCAATTTGCCAGCGTGGAAGCCCCCATCGCCGGGCGCATCGATCAGGCGCTGGTGAGTGAAGGGGCCCTGGTGTCCCCCACCGATGCCACCCCCATGGCCAGGATCCAGCAGATCGATCAGGTCTACGTCGATGTGCGTCAACCGGCCTCTGTGCTCGACACCCTGCGCCAGCAGGCTGGCTCGACGGCACCGGAACTGACGGTGGACATCCTCGGCAGCGACGGCAAGCCGCTCGGCATGCAGGGGCACATCCTCTTCTCCGGCATCGAGGTGGATGCCGGGACCGGTGACGTACTGCTGCGGGTACTGGTGGACAACCCGGAGCGGCGGCTCTTGCCCGGCCTCTACGTACAGGCGCGCATTCCCCGTGCCCGCTATGCCAACGCCCTGAGCGTGCCTCAGCAGGCGGTGGTGCGCACATCGGGCCAGACCAGCGTGTGGGTGGTGGATGGCCAGGGGCAGGCACAACTGGTTCCGGTCAACACCGCTGAACTGGTGAATAGCCATTACCGAATCGCGTCCGGGCTCAGCGCCGGACAGCGGGTGGTGATCGAGGGGATCGACCGCCTGACCCCGGGGACGCAAGTCATTGCCCATCCCTGGCAATCCCCCGCAGTCAGCCAGCAGGCTGACGCCGGTAACCGTTGAATCGGAGACATTTCATGCCGCAGTTTTTCATTCATCGCCCGGTGTTTGCCTGGGTGATCGCCCTCTTCATCGTGCTGGCGGGGGTCATCGCCATCCCCAAGCTGCCCATCTCCCGCTATCCCTCGGTGGCGCCGGTGTCGGTGACCCTCTATGCCACCTATCCGGGCGCCACGCCGCAGACCCTGAACGATGCGGTGGTGAGCCTGATCGAGCGCGAGCTGTCTGGGGTGAAGAACCTGCTCTACTTCGAGTCGTCGGTAGATGCCTCCGGCAGCGCGCAGATCACCGCCACCTTCAAGCCGGGCACCGATCCGGAGCTGGCCCAGATGGACGTGCAAAACCGCATCAAGGCGGTCGAGCCTCGCTTGCCACAGGCGGTGCGGCAAACCGGCCTGCAGGTGGAGTCCGCCTCGTCCGGCTTTCTGATGATGGTCGGCATGACTTCACCGGATGGCCGCTTCGATGAGGTCGCGCTGAACGACTACATGGCGCGCAATATCGTGCAGGAGCTGCGCCGCATCGACGGGGTGGGGCGGGTGCAGCTGTTCGGCGCCGAGCAGGCCATGCGCATCTGGGTGGATCCGGGCAAACTCGCCGCCTACGGGTTGACCATCAGCGAGGTGGCGCAGGCCATCGAGCAGCAGAACGTGCAGATTGCACCGGGGCGCCTCGGAGACGAACCCGCCCTGCCTGGCCAGCGACTGACGGTTCCCCTCACGGTAGAGGGGCAGCTGACCACTCCCGAGGCGTTCGCCGCCATCGTGCTGCGGGCCGGTAGTGATGGCGCCAAGCTGGTGCTGGGTGACGTGGCCCGGGTCGAGCTGGGGGCGCAATCCTACGCCTTTTCCAACCGCGAGAACGGGGTGGCTGCCACCAGCGCCGCCATCCAGCTCTCCCCTGGCGCCAACGCCGTGCGCACCGCCGATGCGGTGCGCACTCGCCTTGCCCAGCTCTCGCCAACCCTGCCGGCGGGCATGGCCTATTCGATCCCGTTCGACTCGGCCCCCTTCGTCAAGGTCTCCATCGACAAGGTGATCCACACCCTGCTGGAAGCCATGGTGCTGGTGTTCCTGGTGATGTTCCTCTTCTTGCAGAACCTGCGCTACACCCTGATCCCGGCCATCGTCGCCCCCATCGCCCTGCTTGGCACCTTCGCGGTGATGCTGCTGGCCGGCTTTTCCATCAACTCCCTGACCATGTTCGGCATGGTGCTGGCCATCGGTATCATCGTCGACGACGCCATCGTGGTGGTGGAGAACGTCGAGCGCCTGATGGCCACCCAGGGGCTATCGCCCAGGGAGGCGACATCGCGGGCCATGAAGGAGATCACCGGGGCGGTGATCGGCATCACCCTGGTGCTCACGGCGGTGTTCATCCCCATGGCGTTCGGCAGCGGCTCCGTGGGGGTCATCTACCAGCAGTTCACCCTGTCGATGGCGGTCTCGATCCTGATGTCCGCCTTCCTCGCCCTGACCCTGACGCCGGCGCTCTGCGCCACCCTGCTGCGTCCGGTCAGCCCGAGTCACCATGAGAAGCGCGGTTTCTTCGGCGCCTTCAACCGGGGCGTCGAGCGGCTCACCACAGGCTACAGCGTTCGGGTCACCCGGCTGGTCGGGCGCAGCGGACGCGTGATGGCTACCTTCGCCGCCCTCTGCGCCGTGCTGGCCATTGCGGCCACCCAACTGCCCTCCTCTTTCCTGCCGGACGAGGATCAGGGCTATTTCATGACCTCCATCCAGTTGCCGACCGGCGCCACCAGCGAGCGCACCCTGGCCGTCATCAAGGAGTTCGAGGCCCATGTGGCCTCTCGCGAGGCGCTCGACACCAATCTGGTGGTGCAAGGCTTCAGCTTCTCCGGCGCCGGCCCCAATGCGGCCATGGCCTTCACCATGCTCAAAGACTGGGACCAGCGTCATGGTGCCACGGCTGCCGAAGAGGCTGAGCTGGCACAGGCCGCCATGGCCAACAGCAAGGAAGGCACCGTGATGAGCCTGCTGCCGCCCGCCATCGACGAACTGGGCACCTCTTCGGGTTTCACGCTCTTCCTGCAAGACAGGGCCAACCAGGGGGAGGCCGCGCTGCTGGCCGCCCAGGCGCAACTGCTGGCACTGGCGGCCCAAAGCGAAGTGGTGAGCGATGTCTATCCCGACAGCCTGCCCCCCGGCGAGAGCATTCACCTCGAGATCAACCGTCAGAAAGCCGAGGCCATGGGACTCTCGTTCACCAGCGTGAGCAGCACCCTGTCGGCGGCGATGGGATCGCTCTATATCAACGACTTCCCCAACGGCGGACACATGCAGCAGGTCATCCTGCAGGCCGACGCGTCGGCGCGCATGCAGCTCGATGACGTACTCGGCCTGCGGGTGCGCAATGCCAGCGGCGGCATGGTGCCCCTGCGGGAGGTGGTGACGCCGACCTGGCGCCAGTCGCCGCAACAGATGATGCGCTTCGAGGGCTTCCCCGCCGTGCGTCTCTCCGGGAGTGCCGCCCCCGGGGTGTCCAGTGGCGCCGCGATGGCGGAAATGGATCGCCTGGTGGCGCAATTGCCGCCAGGCTTCGCCCTGGCCTGGACGGGACAGTCGCTGCAGGAGCGCCAGTCGTCGGCCGAGGCCCCCCTGCTGATGCTGCTGTCGGCGCTGGTGGTCTTCCTGGTGCTGGCCGCGCTCTACGAGAGCTGGTCCATTCCGCTCTCCGTGATGCTGGTGGTCCCCCTGGGCCTGCTCGGCGCCGTGGCGGCGGTGATGCTGCGCGGCATGCCCAACGACGTCTTCTTCAAGGTGGGCATGATCACCATCATCGGCCTGTCGGCCAAGAACGCCATCCTCATCGTGGAGTTTGCCCGCCAGTTGCACGGCGAAGGGCGCTCGCTGCTTGACGCTGCGGTGACCGCCGCACGCCTGCGTCTGCGCCCCATCCTGATGACATCACTCGCCTTCACCCTCGGTGTGGTGCCGCTGATGCTTGCCAGCGGTGCCAGCGCGGAGACCCAGCATGCCATCGGCACCGGCGTGTTCGGCGGCATGATCAGCGGCACCCTGCTGGCCATCTTCTTCGTGCCGGTCTTCTTTGTCTTCGTCATCGGTACCCAGGCGCGCATTCAGGCCTGGCGGACACAGCGAGCAAAGCACCGATCATGCTGACCGCTGCTCGGGTTTGCTGGCCCTGGGGAGACGATGATCATGCAATGCATGCCTGGCACCATTTTGCGTTCCTTCGAAGAGGATGAGCGCGCCATGGTGCCGGGCCTGTGGTTCATGGCCGGTGCTGCGGGGCGACCCTATCGCGGGTTGCCTCTCCAGGATTTGTGACCAACCCTCCGTCGCCGGTGCATCCTTGGTCTTCTCCAAGATGGCGATCTGCTATCTGGCACAGGGGGCTTGCACCATCCCGGGTCGGTGCCAACCCTGCCGGAACCCGGCCTCAGCATCGCTCTGACGGCCGACACCCTTGGCCTCATCGACTGCATGCTGTCTGCCATCACCAGTCAAGGCTGGACACTCCTGGTGTCTGAACCGCTGGAGAGGCCCCCGCAAGGTTGATGACACCCTGGTTCTCATGTAATACACCATGAAATCGAAGTCAATTTAAGTGTTGCTCAGAAATCGACACATCGCAATCACCTCAGATACATTGCAGATCTACTCCGATACTTTCCCTCTGATCGTCAGTCTCAAGAGAAAAATAAAATAAACCATTAAAAACAATATCATAAACTCTTTTCATTTAAAGATAACTCTTTCTTGCACATCCCATCAGCTGGTCGTCAGGACACGTTTTCTGTGATTTGAAACACAAACTTTGATCATCACAGGGGATAAGCATTGCATTGGAAATCGATTTCAAGAAAATGAAGCCAGCATGATTTGTCTTGGCATCGATTGCATAGCGTCTGTTTGAGTCTTGACGGTTCATCGCGGTGGATATTTTTCCCATTGATTGGAGTGGTCAGTATGAATGCATCAAAAAAAGGACTTTTGGCGTCGTTGATCGCCGCTGCCCTGCTTGGCGGGTGTGGTGGGGCCGATAATATCGACTCGAATAGTGGCAACACCGGTGGTAATAACGGTGGCGACAACGGTGGCACCACGCCCCCTGGCGACAGCACCCTGATCCTGTTCGGGGTCGGTGCCAATGGGGGTACAACCCCCAGCATCCAGTCAGAGAAGGACAACTGGAGCTTGCAACCGGTCACCGCTTCTCCCGTCGCCATGACCAGCATCAGCGCCGTGCTCATCAACAATGCCGGTACCGATGACACCGCCGATGTGCAGGTAGCCGGTGACGGAGATGGCACCTTCATGCTCAAATCCGCCACCCCTCTGAACCTGAGCAAATACGCCTCCGGTTTCATCGAGTTCCAGCTGCGGACCAAGAGCAAGGTGCCGGAAGTGCTCAATGCCTCCATCGACAACGAGTATCCCAACCGCAGCAGCCTGCCCATTGCCAGCGCCCTGACCGGTTCGGGCGACTGGGAAACGCTCACACTGCCCATCAACTGCATGAAGCCCTTCCCCGGTGCCACGGCCATCAACCTCGCCACTGTGGGCACACCGTTCCACCTGGCCACCAAGGAAGCCTTCAACTACGAAATCACCAACATCAAGTACCTGCTCACCACCTCGGCCAAGCCCGTTGTCGACCCGGTCACCTGTGAAGCGCCTGGCGGCGCTACCGACCCGGGCACAGACCCAGGCACCGACCCGGGAACCGATCCCGGTACCGATCCTGGCACCGATCCAGGTACCAATCCGGACACAGGCTCCGGCGTCAACAATGCCCCCGCGCTGGTGGCCACCGATGCCGCACTCTACTACTCCGGTGACAAGAGCCAGGCCCAGGACCGCAGCGCCGATTACCCGGCAGCCAGCTTCGGCGGCACCCTGACGGATGAAAACCAGGTCATCACCATGGACCTGCCAGGCAATGGCGCCGCCTTCCTCGGGACCGACAGCGCCAATGGGGATCTCTCCGCCTATCAGGACGGCGCCATGCTGCTCGACTTGAAAGTCTCCAGCTACGGTGACTCCCCCAACATCCAGATCCGCATGGACGGTACCGCAGGCCCGGACTTTGGCACCTTCTTCACCATGGACAGCAACATCGTGCCCGATGACGACACCTGGTACCGCTGCATCCTGCCGGTCGCCTCTCTCATTCCGGCGGCCAACACCGGCTCGGTGCAAAAGGCGCTTTACCTGAGCGGGGCCTGGGACTCCATGGCCGGTCTGCGCTTCGCCTTCACCAACGTGGCCCTGAAAACAGCCATCCCGGCAGACTTTGACAGCAATCAGCCCTGCCAACAGATCAAGTGACAAGGCATTGAATCTTCGAGAAATCGATTGAAAATAATTTTCTACGGATTGGAGCAATAAGATGAAATTGAAGTCACTCGCCTTGTTTGTCGGGGCATGTTGCGGGCTGGCAGTGCCCGCAGTATCGAATGCCGCCGAGAGTTTTGGCTTCCACGGTTATATTCGTGCCGGCTCGATGTTTGACGCCAAGGACAACTTCGCCAAGGCGGGGTACGAATATGAGATGGACAAGACCATGGGGCGCCTGGGCTCCGAGCTGGACAACAGCTGGGAAGCGGGCCTGAACAAGTTGTGGGATCTGGGCAGCAACAAGTCGGTCAACATCCACTTCAAGGTGGAGTCCGATGCCGATGGCCTGCAAACCCGTGCCGCGCCTCGCGAAAGCGGTGTGTCAGAAACCTATGTGGAGCTGGGTGGCATCACCCCGACCGGGACCATGTGGGGTGGCCTGCGCTATTACGACCGCGAGAACTACATCTGGACCACCGACTATTTCTACACGGACTACTCGGGAACCGGCGTCGGCATCAAAGCCATGGAGATGGCGGGTGGCAAGTGGGACTTTGCCTATATCAACAGCAACGACACCAGCCACTCCGACCGCGCCAATGGCACTGAAGCCACCATGCACACCCTCCACACCAGCGCCCTCTACGGTGCCTGGGACATGGAGATCGCACTCAAGCAGATGCCCAGCAACGAGTTCACCGGCGACAACAAGCAATATGCGACCAAGGGGGCAGAAGGAACCGTCATCTATTCCCGCGACGACTTCTTCTTCATGCCGGGCGGCTTCTCCAAGTTCATCGCCCAGGCAGGACGTGGGCTGGGTTCAGGGGACTTGCTGGGTGCCAACCTGACCAATACCGCCATGTATCGCAAGGGCTCCCTGTATCAGAAAACACTGCAGGACAAGGCGGATGGCTATAAACCCTACCAGTCCAAGGTGATGGAAGGCGATCAATCCTACCGCCTCTTCCTCTGGGGTGGCTGGTATGGCGCCAATATTCATCTGCTGCCGACCCTCTCCTACCAGTACAACGACTACGAGCTGGGTGGCCATGACTCCTGGTATGCCGCATCTCTGCGCCCGGTATTCCCGATCAATGAGTTCTTCTCCATCCAGACGGAAGTCGGATATGTGAAAAACAACCTGATCATCGACAACGTCGAACGGGGTGGCACCTCTCACAAGGTCAGCATAGTGCCGACCTTCACCGTCAATACCGGCATGGGGCCCTCACCGGAGATCCGCATTCTGACGACCTATGTCGATCACAACAACGAGACCCCCTGGCAGGAAGACCGGGAAGATTTCCTGGTCGGTGTACAGGCGGACATGTGGTGGTAGGTTAGGTCGCGATACTTATCTGCACTATAATCTCGGGTCCCTTGGGGGACCCGCATTGCATACGAGGAAACACGATGAAGGGAACGAAGCAGTGTCTGCCTTTCCTGGTCAGTCTGCTGATGGCCGGATGCGCCGGCATGGGCCCGGAGCATTCGCCAGGATCGGCAGTCTCCGCCCTGCAGCAACAGGTTGAACAAGGTCGGGAACAATTGTCGAACAAGGTGGCGGTCGAGTCATTCAAGGAACTTCGCTTCCAGTCCCTCGGGCAGGAGAGCCGCTGGGTCGATGTGAGCACCGACAGCCAGGTCTATGCATTTGATTCAGGCAAAAGCTATGTAATGGCCTTCTCGCTGCCCGAAGTCAGCCAGGCAACTCGCGTCAAAATAACCATTCCGGTCGACTATACCGTCTTCCTGCCCAGCATCCTGTTGCTGGACGAGCAATACAACGCCGTTCAAACCATTCCCGGTTCCACATTCAGTTATGACGGTCGTTCGTTAATTTCAGGGCAGAACATTCAGGGGGAATTCACCATTCCGGCCCCCATCGGCAGCGCTCGGGCCGCCTATATGGTGATCTATTCCACGGCGAAGGACATGCAGGGCAGTACCCGGCTCAACCCGGACGATCTCCAGCGCGCCATGCAATATGATCGCACCACGGATGTCGCCCGCCTCATCAATGTGGAAGTGCCTCACTCTGCTACCGGACGCCTATATTTGACGCTGGACGCAGAGCCCGCTGCAAATGCGACGCAGATCGCAAAAACCATATCGCCCGTGATGGTCTCACCAGATAAATCGTTGGGTGAACTGGATTATTATCAGCATATTCGTACTGCCGTTCAGAGCAAAAACTATGAGCAGGCGCTCGCCTGGGTCAAAGCCGCCGAGCAAGCCGGTTTTACCAAGGCAAAAGAGGTCTTTTTTGCCGCCCAGCAGTAGCATTCCCTCCCCTGGCAAGGCGCATCATCGCTTGTCACCACCTGGGGAAACGGGTATCCTAACTTGCTGATTTATTAAGAAGATATTCATATAACACTGGCCATGACCAGGGGTTTTCACAGTCGAGTACGGAGGGGGGATGTCGAAGTCAGCTCAGGAGAAAAAAGCCACTGTCTATGATATCGCCCGCCGAGCCGGTGTCTCGGCAAGCACTGTATCCCGGATATTGAACGGCTCGGCCAAAGTGGCCGCAGATAAACGTCAGGCGGTGGAAGATGCCATTCAGGAATTGAATTTTCGTCCCAACCTGATGGCGCAATATTTGAAAACGGGTCAGTCCATGACCCTGGGTGTTTTGACCCAACATGTGGAGAGTCCATTTTCCAACGAAATGTTGCGGGGTGTTGAACACACTCTTCAGGGCATGGAGTATGTGCCGCTGATTGTCAGCGGTCACTGGAATGCGGAAGAAGAAGTTGAGCGGTTGCGTCTGCTGGTGGCCCGGCGGGTTGATGGCCTTATTATTTTGACCGGCCACGTCAATCAGCAAACACTGCTCGAGTTTTCCCAGCAAATACCGATTGTGGCCACAGGTCACAATATCATGACCGAGCGGGTACACTCCTTCAGCATCAATAACCGGCTGGGTGGCTACATGGCGACTCGCTATTTATTGGATCTGGGTCATCGTGACATCGCCCATATCGTCGGTTTACCGGATCATAACGATGCCATCGAGCGTCATCATGGCTATCGCCAGGCCCTGGTGAGCGCAGGTATTGAATATGACCCCTCCCTGGTCATCCAGGGGGATTTCGCCGAAGTCGGCGGGCTCAATGCCGTCAAGAAGCTGGTGGAGAGCGGCCGGAAATTCTCCGCCATCTTCTGCGCCAACGATCAGACCTGTTACGGGGCCATTCTGGGGCTCAAGCAGTGCGGCTTGCGGGTGCCTGAGGATGTTTCTCTCATCGGTTTTGACGACCTGCCCTTCTCCACCTTTTCCAACCCGCCATTGACCACGGTGCGCCAGCCCATCTACGAGATGGGTGTCAAGATGGTCAAGACTCTGTTGGGTTTGATCGAGAACACGGAGCTGAACTCGGACGAACTGCCCGAGTTGAGCATTGTGGTGCGTGATACCACACTGCCGTACAAGGGGTGAACACAGACCGGGGCAGTTCCCTGCGAAGCATCAGATCCCTGCACAGCATCAGCGCAAAGCGGCCTTCGGGCCGTTTTTCTTTTGTCAGCCTCCTGTTCAGCGAGCGACGAGTCCCTGCCGCGACTTCCACCTTGACTCTCTGACATAGCACAGAGACCACGCACAACCTGGCGTCCCTCTTCTGCCGGCCCCTCAATCCGGCCTGGCCCCATGACACCAGCCAAAGCCTGGCAATCACAACCCGATGAACCCGGTCGACCTGAATGAAACAAGGCGCCTGAAGGCGCCTTGGGGAGTGTGCAGATCCCTGCGGGAGCGTGGCCACCGTCAAGGCGCTGCGAAGGGGGATTCCGTCCCGGTGGCCGCGCTGGTTGCCAGCGTGGGGAGAGGCTCGTCCGCTTCACACAGACTGGCTCTTCTCGTGGCCGCCTTCTGGGGGGGATACCAGCTTGCCAACCCCTGCTGGATGCGCGCGGCGGCGGCTTCCGGCGTCATGGTGCCGAGCACCACGGATTGCGATACCTCCGCAAGCTCTGTGGTAAGCGATGGCTCACCCCGGGTGAGGAACTGCGCCCCCAGACGCAAGGTGGAATCGCAGGTATCCCGCCAGCCCATCATGGTGCTCGCCACCGGGTCCTTGAGCTCGAAGAAGTGATTGGAGAGGGAGAAAAAGCCGGGCACCGAATTGGAGAAACGTTCGGCAAAGTCGGCGCTTGCCATCCACTCCACCAGTTTCAGGGCGGCCTCCTTGTTCGGGCTGGCGGCATTGATGCCGATCCCCATGTCGGTGTGATCGGTGAAATAGCAGGTGTCCCCCTCCTGCGCGACGGGGGGCGGGAAGGCACCAAAATTGACCTTGCCGGTGAACTGGGCCAGCGACCAGGAGCCCGCCACTATCATGGCGGCCTTGCCCGCGGCAAAGGCATCCACCGCCTGTGCTTCGGTGGCATCGGCAGGATGGTCCCCTATGTAGGGCCGCCAGCTCGCCAGCTCACGAAACGCCGCCACATAAGGGGCATCGGTCACTCGCGCCTGACCGTTGATCAGCGCCAGGCGGCCATCTTCCCCATGCCAGTAATTGGGACCGATGTTCTGATAACCAAGCTCGGAGACCACCCAGCTGTCGTGAGCCGCCAGTGCCAGCGGCAGATAGCGGCCATCCTGCTTCACCTTCTCCAGCACGGCGAAGAAGTCGGCACGGGTTCGCGGCGGTGTCAGCCCAAGGGCGTTGAAGATATCGACATTGAAGTAGAAACCCTGGATCACGGAGGCAATGGGCAGGCAGAAGGTCTGGGCCCCGGAGTCGGTCTGCCAGGCGGCCTTGGCAAAGCTCGGGAAGTTCTCCATCCCGGGCAGGTCCGTCAGATCCAGCAGATGCCCCTGCTGGAACAGCCGCAGGGACTGATCATAAGGACGGCAAGTGATGAGATCCCCTGCCTTCCCCGCCGCCAGCCGCTCGGCAAGCTCCCGATCGTAATCCGCCGAGCGCTGCGAATGCAGCTTAAGGGTGATCTCGGGATGGATCGCCTGAAAACGGGGCAGAAACTGCTCCTTCCAGAGCGCCTCGTCATCCACGCGCCAGGTTTCCAGCACCAGCTCCTGGGATACCGCCGCCGTACTCAGCCCCCAGACCAGCAGGGCACTCACAGATTTCCACATCGCCTCTCTCCTACACCTTGAAACGGGCCACCAGACTCTGCTGCTGGCTGGCCAGCCCCGACAACACCTCACCACTGCTCGCCGATACCCGGGACGCCTGCTCGGTCTCGTGAGCCACGTCTGCGATGGCCGCCACGTGCTGGGCCACTCCCTGACTCACCGAAATCTGCTCCGCTGCGGCATAAGCCATGTGATCCGCAATCTCCTTGATGGCCTCCATGCGCGAGGCGATCCCCCCCAGGGCACTCTCGACATCCCGGGTCTGCTGCACGCTCTGCTGGGTCTGCTCATGGCTCTGGGCCATCACGCTCGCCACATCGCGGGCGCATCCCTGCAGGTTGTCGATCATCACCTGGATCTCCTGGGTCGCCCCTTGTGAACGGGTAGCCAGCGCCCGCACCTCCTCGGCCACCACCGCAAAGCCCCGCCCGGCCTCCCCGGCTCGGGCCGCTTCGATGGCCGCATTGAGGGCCAGCAGGTTGGTCTGTTCAGCCATGCCACGGATCACCTCGAGAATGTTGCCAATGTTGCTGCTGTAGCCTTCGAGCTTGCGGGTGATCGCCATGGCCCCGGCGATGTCGGTCGCCAGTTGCTCGATGCCATCCCGATTGGCCTGCATCAGATGACGTCCGCGCCGGCTCTCGTCATTGGCCTCCCCCACCTCCCGACGAACATGATCGCTCGAGCGCGCCACTTCGGTCGCACTGGTCTCCAGCTCGAAGATGGCGGCCGCTACCTGATCGGTCTGGGCCTTCTGCGCCTGCACCTGCGACATCACCTGCTCGCCGATCTCCGCGGTCTTGCGCGTCTCGCTCACCAGGTACTCAGAGCCGGTCTGGACCTCCATCAGAAGCGTCTTGGTGTGGTGGGCCAGCTGGTCGATGGAGTTCGCGACCTCACCAAGCTCGTTCCTGGCGGGGTAGCGCACCCGCAGCGTCATGTCCCCTTGTGCCATCAGACCGAGAACCCGATTGATCCGCACCAGCGGCACCTGGATGCTGCGGGCCGTACTCCAGGCAACAATGAGGGCGATGAGCACGGAACACAGGGCCACCATCACGATCCAGGTGCGGGCGCTGTCAACCGCGACGTCGGCACTCAGCCTGTCCTCCTGCATGCTCTGGTTGCTGATGGCGATAAGCCTGTCCAGGACCTCCCCCAGTTGCTGGCTCTGCGCCTCCTGCTGTTCACGCAAGCCATGGAGTTGCTGGCTGATTTGCTGACGGCGCACCAGGGTGGCAATCAGCCCCTTGTCGCCAAATACCAGCTGGGGAATGCGCGCCACATGGCGGGTGAATCTGGCCTTGACGTCATCGGGGACAACAATCCGCTCCAGACGCTGGTTCGCAATGTCGATGTCTTTGGCCAGCACCCCCTGTAGCGCCACCAGATCCGTGTTGCCGTCGGCACGCAGGATCAGCTTGAGATCCCGTGCAATACCGCTGGTGATGAGCTCCGCCTTGTTCTGCAAAGAGCGCCGACCCGCCGTGTAACGCACCAGCAGGTCTGCCGCCGAACGATAGTTGTCGTCCAGGTGCAGCAGCTCGCTCCGCATCCGTGAGAGCACCCGCTCCAGCTCGACCGACTCTTCGTGCAGGCTCATCAACTGCTCAGAGATGGTAAACAGCCGGGGGGCCTGGTCGGTGACCCGGGCGAGTTGCCGCTCACTCTCGGTATCGAGTGTCAGGGCCGCGAATGCCTTGATGTGCTGCTCATAGCGGACCTTGTCCTGGGCAACACGCTGACGGGACTCGGGGAACGCCGACGTCTCCCGGATGGCGAGATGCGCCAGGCTGTCCCTGTCGGCCATCAGCAACGCGGCGCGCAGCCGGCTGGCGGTCAGGGCCTGAGGTGTCGCCTCCTCGGTCACCTGCTGGAAACGACCGTGAATGGAGGTCGTCTTCAGGTAACTGATGGCCCCGAGCAATAGCAACAGGACCAGCAGCAGCGTAAAGCCCAATCTGATCCGCTGTACGATCGACATCCTTCTCTCCCACCTCTCCCTCCGCATCGGGGCGGAGTCGGTTATCAAGGCACCAGGAGCCCGACAGGCATCCTGGTGCATCTGGCTGACGGCTTATCGACTCAACCTGCCCTGGCAATCGAGCCTGACCACTTCCCCTGAGGCCCCCAGCAGAGAAGCCGGAACCCAGCGAACGGTCGCCATGTCGATACGCGCCTGTCCACTGGTACCCAGGATGAAGGGGGTATTGACCTTCGCGAAGTCCATGCCCTCTTCGAGGCAGCGCAGGGGCAGACTCAGGGTCACCCACTTCTGCGGGGGCAACTGGCGCAAGGCCGGAGCAATCTCGATGGATTTGCCGCAGGGCCAGCCACACTGCAGCCCCAGCGTCATGTCCCCCGCTGGCGCCTGCTGCACCCGCAGCGTCACCTGCAGCTCGCTCTCGCCCTTCAGGTAGGTGCGACGATCCGCCCCCTTGACCTGGGTGGTCTGCAACTGGATCGTGGCCCCGGAGTCGACACCCGGCTTGTTAGCCCCGAGGAAGGTGACCGCTCGCGCATCCTGCTGGCGCAGGTAGTCGATGGGCTGAACCTTGATGAAGGTCATCTCGGTCACGCTGTTGCCGGAGACTTCAGTCCCCGTCCAGTTGCTGGCATCCCCCATGCGCAGACGGTGTTCTTCACCCGCCTTTGGCCCGAACAGCTCGAGCACCTTGTCAGCGGCGCTCAGTTTGGCGGGGTCGCTCTCGTTGCAGCCGAAGGTACGTTTATCCAGGGTCAGGGTATTGAGGTTGCTGACCCGGGCCGCCACAGGGGAAGGCTTGCCGTAGCTGAGCCCGTAGCCATAGGGGAAGAGCGGTGCGTACTCACCCGCTGGATCCTGCTCGAAGGCTGGACGCTGCCAGCCCGGGATATGGGTGGGCGTGCGATTGATGGTGGTGGCGCACTTGCTGAAGGGCCACGAGAAGGAGAGGCGTCCCTGGAAGTCATGGGCCACCTTGCCCTTGGCATCCCTGAACAGCAGATCGGTGATCCCCTCCCCCTCGGTGCCCGGCAGCCAGGCGGCGACAAAGGCGGAAGAGAGATTGAGCTCCTCATTGACGTAGAGCGGACGTCCGGAGAAAAGCACGGTCACCACGGGGATGCCGGCCGCCTTCAGCCGCTTGAGGGTCAACAGGTCCTCGTGATAGCTGCTCTTGAGATCCCCATAGGCAAGGGTCTTGTTGTCAGGAATGTCGCCGAACCACTCGGCATAGGGATCCTCCCCCATGACCAGGATGGCGACATCGGGCTTGGCTCCCGCAAACTCACCGGATCCCGCGCTCACCTGCACATGATCCGCACCGACGGTGGCGGTCACCGCATCCAGCACGCTCTGGGCACCGGGGAAATCACCGCGCCCGTTTTCGCTGCCTTGCCAGGTCAGGCTCCAGCCCCCCACCTGCTTGCCCAGATCGTTGGCGGCGCTTCCAGCCACCAGCACCCGGCTCTGCCGGCTCAGGGGCAGGATCCTGCCCTCGTTCTTGAGCAGCACCAGCGACTTGCGTACCGCCTCCCGGGCCAGCGCCTTGTGCGTCACGGCACCAAGTTCACCCTGCTTGCCCGCCAGCTCACGGGCCGACGGCATGGGTTTCTCCCACAGCCCGGCCCGCATCTTGACCCGCAGGATACGCGTCACGGCATCGTCGATCCGGCTTATCGGGATCTGCCGGCTCGCCACGCCATCGAGCAGGCTCTGGCGAAACTCCATCCAGTCCTTGCGCGCCGTGACCATGAAGATGTCGACCCCGGCCAGCACCGCAGGCAGGCAGCTCCCCATGGTGCAACCGGCGATCTCGCTGTGACCGTTCCAATCAGAGACGACAAGACCATCAAAGCCCATCTTGCCCTTGAGCACGTCGGTCAGCAGATAGCGGCTGCCGTGCAGCTTGCCGTTGTACTCCACCCCGTCTTCTGGCAGCACGTCGCGGTTGAGCTCGTTGTGCCAGCTGTTGAACGAAGCCATGACCACCTGGGCACCGGCATCCAGCCCCGAGAAGTAGCCCACCGCGTGCAGGTTGCGCAGGTCCTCTTCCGAATAGAAGTTCTGACCCCGGTCGACCCCGTTCAGGGTACCGCCGTCCCCCACGAAGTGTTTCACGTTCGAGATGACATGGCGCTGGCCGCGCAGATCCGTCGCGGAACCTTGCAGGCCACGCACCATCTCGCCGGCATAGTGATAGACGATGGCGGGATCTTCGGAATAGCCCTCATAGGTCCGGCCCCAGCGATCATCCCTCGGCACCGCCACCGTCGGGGCGAAGGTCCAATCCAGCCCGGTGGCGGCCACTTCCCGCGCCGTCACCTGGCCGATACGGTAGATGAGATCCGGATCCCGCGCCGCCCCCAGGCCGATATTGTGCGGGAAGAGGGTCGCCGCGAAGACGTTGTTGTGGCCGTGCACCGCATCGGTCGCCCACATGAAGGGGATGCGATACCCCCTGCCCTCAAAGCCCGCTTCCGCCGCCTGCCAATAGGTGTCGGCCTGGTGTGCCCAGTCCTGGGCCGACGCGTGTTTGTTGTTGCCGGGCCAGCCACCCCCCCCGTTGAGGACGGAGCCAATCTTGTAGCGCGTCACCTCCTCAGGTGTCACTTCACGAAAGTCGGGCTGGATCATCTGGCCAACCTTCTCCTCCAGGGTCATCCGGGAGAGCAGAGCCTGGATCTGGCGCTCCATCCCCTCGTCCCTGACAATGGCGCTGTGGATCTGCGGCCAGGTGGAAAAATAGGGCATGGTCGACAACTCATCCGCCATCCCGGCACTCCAGATGCCGCACCCCACGAATAGGCAGGTCATAGACCTGGTGAGACCTGTAGTTTTACGCATTTTCCTTATGACTCTCCGGATGTTCTCGTTCATCGCCTGGACTCATCGTTCATGGCGAGTCGTCTTGAAAAACAGTCGAACCTGAAATCGATTGCAAGAATATTAAATGGTAAACAGAAATCTCTTCGTCATTCCAGCAGTATCTTTGTCATGCCATGACAAAGATCCCGCTGAAAGAGAAAATAGTGATGCAACTCACAAACTCGGGGGCGTGCCTCATCAGCAGAATACCCAGGAAGGAACAGGGAGAGCGGGTAGACTCATGTCAGAAAGATCAACAAAATAAAATTAAAACAATAATTTAAATGCAATCTATCACATTGATTTGCCGCATGAGCTGCCTGGAACGACACCGATATGGCCAAACGGCTGGGGAGTCAGAGGAATGTTGAAAGGATTCAATGGAATTCAATTCAAGTGCATGAATATATCAATAAACGAAAATTTGCCGTCTCCATCACATTTCATAAAAGCAAACTTGATCTGCCAAAAAATTTACTGTTACCTGAATCGTGAAATCGATTTCCACTCAAGGATTGTGTGTGAATCTTGACAGTGAAATGCGGGCCGCAGGATGACTCGGTCATTTTCTGCGTGAGTGCGAAAATCGACGCCATTATTTCCGTCTGTGATCAAAGGGGTAACAATGAAAACATCTCGGCTTAGTGCCCTGACGCTTGCCATGTCTTGCGTCATTGGCTTGCATGGCTGCTCACTGCCCAGCGCAGGAGCATCTGGTTCAGCGACCTCCTCGGCATCTGCCGGACCTGTGGGTGAATTGCTGACCAATGGGGGCTTCCAGGGAACCGATGGATGGTGGACGGCCGGGGGGACCCTGAACGCCGAGAACCAGATGGGCTGTATCACCTTCACCGAGTCGGGCTCCAATCCCTGGGATGTCATCCTGGGTCAGTCCAATCTCGGCCTGGTGCAGGGGCAAACCTACAAACTCCATTTCACTGCCATGGCCAAGAGCGACATCAACGTCAAGGCCCTGATCCAGCATGATGGCGCCCCCTACACCAACTACATGGTGCAGGACCTCGCCCTCGGCAGCACGCCCAAACCGTTCGATATCCAGTTCACACCTTCTGCCACTGACGAGAAGACCCAGTTCCAACTTCAGATGGGCACCCAGACACCGACCACTGTCTGTATCGGTGAAGCCACGCTATCGGGCCCCTCCTTGATCAAGAAATCGGAGCTGGGCAGCGTGCGCGTCAACCAGGTCGGCTATCTGAGCAAGGCTCTGAAACGGGCGACCATCGCCACCGACAGCAAGGACGCGCTCCCCTGGACCCTGCGCAATGCCCAGGGTGAGACCATCGCGGAAGGCAAGACCACGCCCTTTGGCCTGAATGCCGCATCCGGCGAGAACGTACAGATTGCCGACTTCAGTCAGGTCACCACCCCGGGCACCGGCCTGGTACTGGAGATCGCCGGCCAGAAGAGTCATCCGTTCAGCATCGGCGATGACATCTATCACACCATGAAATTCGATGCCCTCTCCTTCTTCTATCAGCAGCGTAGCGGCATCGACATCGAAGCCAAATATGTCCAGCGCCCCGACCTTGCTCGCCCGGCAGGACACAAGCCCGAGAACGTAACCTGCTTCAACAAGCTGGACGCCAAGGGCAACCAGTGGCCTGGCTGTGACTTCACGCTGGATGTGACCGGCGGCTGGTACGACGCCGGCGATCAGGGCAAGTACGTGGTCAACGGTGGGATCTCGGTATGGACCTTGATGAACCTTTATGAACGGGAGCAGCTGGCGAAAGAGGGTGACAAGAGCGCCTTTGCCGACGGCAAGGTCAAGATCCCGGAACAGCACAACGGCTACAACGATCTGCTGGACGAGTCCCGCTGGATGATGGAGTTCTTCCTCGCCATGCAGGTGCCCGAAGGCAAGAAGGCCTGGGTGCCGGTAGGCGATCAGTCCAAGCAGCTCGACAGCCTGAAACTGACCGAGATCGATGCCTCCGGCATGGTCTTCCACAAGGTCGCCGACGAAGCCTGGACCGGGATGCCGCTCCCGCCCCACAAGGATCCACAACCCCGTTTCCTGAGCCACCCCAGCACGGCTGCGACTCTGAACCTGGCGGCCACCGCCGCCCAGTCTGCTCGCGTATGGAAGGATCTGGATCCGGCCTTCGCACAGCGCAGCCTGCAGGCAGCGGAACGAGCCTGGAAGGCGGCCAACCGCCATCCGGACGTCTATGCCTATGACAACTTTGTGGGATCCGGTCCCTATGATGACACCAACCTGAAGGACGAATTCTACTGGGCTGCCGCCGAGCTGTTTGCCACCACCGGCAAAGCCGAGTACAAGCAGGCCGTCCAGCAGTCCCCTCTCTATCTGGCCGCCCCCAAGGGGGATCGCAGCGCAAGCGGTGATCTCTACTGGCAGGATCTCAGCAGCGCAGGGACCATCACGCTGGCCATGGTGCCCAACAAACTGGGCAAACAGGAAGTGGAGAAGGCGCGCGCCGCTATCATCGCCGCAGCTGACGGCTACCAGAAGAGCGTGGCGACGGAGGGTTACCTTATCCCCTATCAGGCTACCGAATACCCCTGGGGCTCCAACTCCAACCTGATGAACCGCAGCATCTTCCTCGGGTTGGCCCATGACTTCACGGGAGAGCGCAAATACCTGCAGGCCATGTCCGATGCCATGGACTATGTGCTCGGCCGCAACCCCCTCGACCAGTCCTATGTGTCGGGCTACGGCAGCCGTCCGCTGAAGAATCCGCACCACAGGTTCTGGGCTCACCCCATCGACCCCGCGTCTCCCCTGGTTCCGCCAGGAGTACTCTCGGGCGGGCCGAACTCCATCAACTTCAGCGATCCCGTTGCCTCCACCCTCAAGGGCAAGTGTACCGGCCAGACCTGCTGGAAAGATGAGATTGGTGCCTGGACGCTGAACGAGGTCACCGTCAACTGGAATGCCCCCTTCTTCTGGACGGTCAGCGTACTGGATGAAGGTGGATTGACCCGCTGATCACCCTTCCAATGCTCCGTCCCCGTGACGGAGCATTGTTTTACTCTCCTGCCGTTCTTTCCCAGGACAGTTCCCGCACCTGTCGCCGCCCTCCACTCTACGTTTTCCGTTTCCCTTTTCCGTCATCATTCAGAGGCTGACGGCAGCAGAACCCTCTCTTATCGATCATTTCATTGCATCTGACCGCACCTTCGCAACCCTGCCTTTACATGTCCGTCTCTTGGCCACCTTATTTGCGCATCCACTTGATCCCTCATTTGCCATCAGATCTGCTGACGCCATCTGGGCATCACCCGCTCCCCGCCTCTTCTACAGTGCCCCCCGCGCGAAGCAGGCGGGAAAGCAGGATACCCGGCTCCTGAATCGGGTTTCGTGACCCTCAGCGAGCACCACAAGGCAACCCCAGGCTGAGCCCGCCATCTGAGCAAGACACTGTACAGAGCCCCTTAGCCGCCACCATGACCCCCTGCTACAAGAGGGTGAAGGAGCACGGCGATGGGCTCGGTTATCCGGGGTTGCTGGCATGGGCGCCGGATCGGCACCATGCCGAAAGCGCCCCCTGCATCATGCAGGGGGCAGGAGCAGCATGAAAACCACGACAAACTTGAAATCGATATTTCAAAATGCCAAGTCGAACAAACATGGCGTAAACCACATCATAAAAATAATTACAATTAACTGATAAATAACGATATTTTATTTTATCGACCTTATATCAGATATCCATCAAGTGATCGCGATCACAATTACAAAACTCGATTTATGAAATCGATTTCCCACTTTGTTGCATCGATCTATAGTGAGCCCAGCTTAATAACTGAGGAATGATCATGAAAAAAATCATGTTGTGCTGCTCTGCCGGGATGTCCACCAGCCTGCTGGTGAAAAAAATGCTGGTAGAAGCCGAAAAACGGGGCCTGGCTGCCGAGATCAAGGCTTTTGGCGCATCGGAGTTCGATGACCAGATGCCCCATTACCAGGTGGTCTTGCTGGGACCGCAGATCAAGTACATGCAACCGGAGTTGCAAGCCAAGGCGGCGGCTCACGGCATCAAGGTACAACCTATCGACATGATGGATTACGGCATGCAGCGCGGCGACAAGGTGCTGGACTACGCCCTCTCCCTGATTGGTTAAGCGTGCTCACAAGGAAGGACACACACTATGAGTTCACTCTATGGGATGCTGGTCAAGTTGATCGAACAACGGATCGGCCCATTGGCAGGAAAACTGGGCCAGCAACGCTATGTTCTGGCCATCCGTGACGGTTTTATTGCCGCGCTGCCGTTCATGATCGTCGGCAGCTTCATGTTGGTCTTCATTTTTCCACCCATCTCCAGCGAAACCACCTGGGGCTTTGCCAGAGCCTGGCTCGATTTTTCCAACACCTATCGTGCCGAACTCATGTTGCCCTTCAACATGAGCATGGGGCTGATGACGGTCTTCATTTCGGTGGGCGTCGCATCCAGCCTGGCCAAGCAGTACTCCCTGGACCCCATCATCACGGGCCTGCTGTCGCTGATGTCGTTCATGCTGGTGGCGGCGCAATATAAAGACGGCACCATCTCCACCCAGTATTTCTCCGGTCAGGGTATCTTTACCGCTCTCATTTGCGCCATCTATTCGACCGAGGTCTATGCCTGGCTCAAGCGCAACAACATCACCATCCGTCTGCCCGAGCAGGTGCCGATGGGGGTGGCGCGCTCCTTCGAGGTGCTGATCCCGGTCCTGGCGATTATCCTGACCCTGCACCCCTTCAACATGCTGCTGCAGGAAACCACAGGCATGATCCTGCCCGAGGCGATCATGTCCATGCTCAAACCGCTGGTGGCGGCTTCCGACAGCCTGCCTGCCGTCTTGCTGGCGGTGCTGTTGTGCCAGATCCTCTGGTTTGCCGGCATCCATGGCTCCATGATCGTCACCGGTATCATGAACCCCTTCTGGATGGCAAACCTGGCCAGCAACCAGGCAGCCATGGCCGCCGGCCAAGCCATTCCCCACACCTTCCTGCCCGGTTTTTGGGAACATTTCCTCTTTATCGGCGGCGTGGGCTCCACCTTGCCACTGGCATTCCTGCTGATGCGCAGCCGCGCCGTGCACCTGCGCACCATAGGGCGAATGGGTGTTGTCCCCGGGTTCTTCAACATCAACGAGCCGATCCTGTTTGGTGCTCCCATCATCATGAACCCGGTTTTCTTCCTGCCATTCATCTTTGTACCTGTGATCAACGCCATCCTGGCCTGGTTCGCGGTGGATCTGGGTCTGGTTGAAAGGGTCGTGATGCTGACCGCATGGACCACGCCGGCCCCCATCGGCGCCTCCTGGGCGACCAACTGGGCCTTCAGTCCGGTCATCATGTGCTTCATCTGCATGGGGATCTCCGCCCTGATGTATTACCCCTTCGTGCGGGCTTACGAACGCACCCTGCTCAAGCAGGAAGCCGAGACGGCTGAAGCGGAAGAAGCCGCCAGATCAGAAAAAGCAGACACAATCACACCGATTCAGAGTCAGGCGTAAGCGCCAGGCGTGCGGGCGCCACGCCGCCTGCACGCCGGTTATCAAGAGGAAACTGCAATGCAATATACATTCCCCGAAGGCTTCTGGTGGGGTAGCGCCTCGTCGGCCGCACAATCGGAAGGGGCTGCCAATGTGGGCGGCAAGGCACCGACCATCTGGGATCACTGGTTCGAGACGGAGCCACACCGTTTCCACGGTCAGGTTGGCCCGGCCAACACCTCCACCTTCTACGATCGTTATCGTGAAGACATCGCATTGATGGAACAGATTGGCCACAACAGCTTCCGCACATCCATCTCCTGGGCCCGGTTGCTGCCGGATGGCCACACCGTCAATCAGGAGGCCGTCGACTTCTACAACAAGGTTATCGATGAGCTGCTGGCCAAGGGGATCAAACCCTTCATCGGCCTGTTCCACTTCGACATGCCGATGTACTGGCAGGAGCAGGGGGGCTGGGAGAGCCGCGAAACCGTGGCGGCCTATGCCGAGTACGCAGCGCTCTGCTTCAAACTGTTCGGTGATCGCGTCGCCTGCTGGATGACCTTCAATGAACCCGTTGTGGTAGTGGAAGGAGGGTATCTGTATGACTTCCATTACCCGAACCAGATGGACTTCAAACGGGCAGCCCAGGTGGCCTATCACATGATGCTGGCCCACAGTCTGGCGGTGAAGCGTTATCGCACACTCTCCCTGCCCGGCCAGATCGGCATCGTCCTGAACCTGACCCCCTCCTATCCGCGCTCTTCAAACCCGGCAGACTTGAAGGCCTCGTTCATTGCCGACCTGTTCTTCAACCGCGCCTTCCTCGATCCTGCGGTGAAGGGGGTTTATCCCCAGGAGCTGATCGATATCCTGCGCGAGCACGATCAGATGCCCGTGGTGCAAAGCGGCGACTGCGAACTGCTGGCCGCCGGCAAGATCGATCTGCTCGGCATCAACTACTACCAGCCGCGGCGAGTGAAGGCACGCATGACGGCCATCAACCCGGACTCCCCTTTCCTGCCTGACTGGTTCTTCGAGAATTACGAGATGCCGGGCCGCAAAATGAACCCTTATCGCGGCTGGGAAATATATGAGCGCGGAATTTATGACATATTGATCAACCTGCGCGACAACTATGGAAATATCCCAAGCTATATCTCCGAAAATGGTATGGGTGTCGAAGGGGAGCACAGATTCATTGGTGAAGATGGTCAGGTAAAAGACGATTATCGTATCGACTTCATTCGCGGCCACCTCCAGTGGATTCATACCGCCATTGCCGAAGGAAGTAATTGCCGTGGTTATCACCTGTGGACCTTTATTGACAACTGGTCCTGGATGAATGCCTACAAGAACCGTTATGGATTCATCTGCCTTGATTTGGAAAGCCAGCAGCGCACCGTCAAGAAAAGTGGTGAATGGTTCGCCAACGTCTCTCGTAATAATGGATTTTAAGGAGTCATAAATGATGGATCTTGAAGAAGCAGTCATGGGCATCATCGTCAATGCCGGCCAATCTCGCAGTCTCTGTTTCGAAGCCCTGCGTCAGGCTCGTGCTGGCCAGTTCAGCGAAGCGGATGCCTTGCTGCTCCAGGCCACCGACGCGGGGAAAGCTGCCCATGCCGTACAAACCAAACTGATTGAAGCCGATGAGGGCGAAGGCAAGACCAAGATGACACTGGTCATGGTACATGCCCAGGATCACCTGATGACCTCCATTCTGTGCCGCGAACTGGCCACCGAACTGGTCGAGATCTATCGCCGCCAAGCCAGCTGATTTTAACTCATCGGATCGGGAGTCCGTGCTTTTGCCACCGTTATATACGGTGGCTTTTTTTATTCTGGTTATACCAGCCAGCCGTCATGTCTTTCATACCTTTTTCAGGCAATTTCAAAAATATGAAACTGTCATGACGCGATACCAGTATAAGTTTCAACATCTGTTTATGGCTATTCTGATGCTGCTTGTAGTCATCAATAAAACACTCATTAATAAACACACAGGAATGTGGATAATATGCGTAAATTTGGACTGATGTCAGTATTGCTGATGGCGGGAGGATTATATTCCACTCAGGCATCGGCATGGTGGTGGAGCAATCAGGATTGGCAGGTCTCTGATGGTTGGCGCAATGGCGGGTCAGAATTTGACTGCACCTGGCGTGCCGCCAACGTCTGGATGGAGTCCGGCACGGCCATCCTCCATGCGAAATCCGACAAAGGAAACAAGAGCTGCGCTGAGCTGCGAACCTACAACTACACCCGCAAGGGTCGTTATGAGGTGCAGATGCAGGCAGGATCGGTGCCCGGCACCATCAGCTCCTTCTTTACCTATACCGGAGATGCAGGCACCAGCTCTCACTATGAAGTCGACATCGAGCTGATGGGGGGCACCAACCTGCTCCATACCAACGTCTGGATCCAGGGGCGTCAGTATCCCCAGGACATCGACCTGGGCAAGTACGGTATCTCCATCTGGAACATGGAGCGCTACGCCTTCAACATCGACGAGGCGGGAGTCACCTGGCAGGTCTTCAGCCGCACCCAGAACAAATGGGTGAGCGTGCGCCGCGAGAGCCGCCCCGTCACCAGCTGGATGCAGACGTTTGTGAATAACTGGATCAGCGCCAACCCGAGCTTCCCGCCCAGCTCCTACAACGGCCAGCCCGTCTATGCCAAATACAAGTACGCCAATGTGACGCCCTGGGAGTGATCGCGATGGTCAACTAAATCCGGGCACACGGTGGCATACCCAAAACCGAAGACACAAAAAAGCCCAACTGAATAAATCAGTTGGGCTATATGGATGGCGGAGGAGGTGGGATTTGAACCCACGGATGGTCGCCCATCGCCGGTTTTCAAGACCGGTGCATTCAGCCGCTCTGCCACCCCTCCGCAGCAGTGCGACGCATATTACCCATGCCCCCAGCCCTTGTAAATCCCCACTCCGTTTGTTTGCCCATTTATTGGGCTATCTGGCGCACAAAACCGGCAAAACCGCTGCAAACCGTGCTTTTTCAAGCGGATGGCTTGACTTGAAAACAGACTCACCCACTATAGGGGCCACTACCACATCCCCAGCAAGATGGACTTATGAGAATCAAACATGCCCTGTTCGCCGCCCTGACCGGCGCGACCCTGCTTGCGGCGCCCGTGCAGGCGAGCGAGCTGACCAAGAGCGATGTCGAGCAGATCGTGCGCGACTATCTGGTCAAGAATCCGGAGATCCTGGTCGAGATGTCCAACGCCCTGCGTGCCAAGCAGGAGAGCCAGCAGGCCGAGAACGACAAGACGCTGATAGAAGCCCATGCCAAGCAGCTCTTCGCCAACCAGGATCCCGAGAGCGGCAATCCCAAGGGCAGCCTGACGGTGGTGGAGTTCTTCGACTACAACTGCGGCTACTGCAAGCGCGCTCATCCCCTCATTCAGCAACTGCTCTCTGAGGACAAGGAGATCCGCTACATCTACAAGCAGTTCCCCATCCTGAGCGAAACCTCCTACTACGCCGCCCGCGCGGCGCTGGCGGTGAAGCTCGGCCAGCCCGACAAATACCAGGCCTTCCACGACAAGCTGTACGCCCATCAGGGGCCCCTCTCCGATGAAGCCCAGGTGAAAGACGTCGCCAGGGCCGCCGGCGTGGACTGGAGCAAGGTAGAGGCGAAGATCAAGGACGGCAGCATCGATCAGAATCTGGGTACCAACCGGGCGCTGGCCGAAGCCATGGCCATTTCCGGTACCCCGGCCTTCATCATCGGCGATCAGATCCTGCGCGGCGCACCGCGGGATCTGGCCAGCCTCAAGGCCATCATCAAGGATGTACGCGCCGGCAAGAGCATTCAGTAACCCGCGCGTTGTTCATGAAAAAACGCCCCGGCATGCCGGGGCGTTTTGCTATTCAGGCTGCAAACCATCAGGCCTGATGGGTCGTCGCGAGAAGCTGTCAGCAAGGCGAAGAGCAGCGCATGACCCTTGATCACGGCTTCGCAGCAGGGCCATAACCGTTCGGGTTCTGGCTTTGCCAGCGCCAGGTATCGATCATCATCTGCTCCAGCCCCCGCTCGGCCTGCCAGCCCAGCTCGTCACGGGCCAGGGCCGGTTCAGCCCAGCACTCGGCAATGTCGCCGGGGCGACGGGGCTTGATCTGGTAGGGAATGGCACGGCCACTGGCTGCCTCGAACGCCTTGACCATCTCCAGCACGGAATAGCCCTGACCGGTGCCGAGGTTATAGGTGAAGACGCCGGTATCACTCTTGATGCGGGCCAACGCTTTGAGGTGACCGATGGCGAGATCCACCACGTGGATATAGTCGCGCACCCCGGTGCCGTCCGGCGTCGGGTAGTCGTTGCCAAAGACCCCCAGCTCCTTGAGCTTGCCCACGCCGACCTGACTGATGTAAGGCAGCAGGTTGTTGGGGATGCCGTTGGGATCTTCACCGATGAGGCCGCTCTCGTGAGCCCCCACCGGGTTGAAGTAGCGCAGCAGCACGATGGCCCAGCGAGGATCGGATTTGGAGAGGTCACGCAGGATCTCTTCGACCATCAGCTTGGAGCGGCCATAGGGATTGGTGGCGCTGGTGGGGAAATCTTCCCGCAGCGGTACCGAGGCCGGATCCCCATAGACGGTGGCCGAGGAGCTGAACACCAGCCGGAACACGCCGGCCCTGGCCATCTCTTCGCACAGCACCAGGGTGCCGGTCACGTTGTTCTGATAGTAGGTAAGCGGGATCTGGCCGGATTCCCCCACCGCCTTGAGGCCGGCGAAGTGGATCACGGATGCTATCCTGTGCTCGGCAAACAGCCGCTGCAGGCAGGCTCTGTCCAGAATGTCCCCTTCCACGAAGGTGACCGGCTTGCCGGTGATCCGCTCGACCCGCTTGAGAGACTCGGGGGAAGCGTTGGAGAGGTTGTCCAGTACTACGACCTGCTGCCCGGTACCAAGCAGCTCGACCAGGGTGTGGGAACCGATGTAACCGGCTCCCCCCGTCACCAGAATTGTCATTTTTTATCCCGTACTTTGCTGAAACTGGGGTTGAGTCTACCCGCACGACCCGCCCGGGAAAAGCTCGGGATACCAATGACGCCCGTCAATACTCCAGGCTCACATCCCCTCTGGCGGTGCAGGAACAGGCCAGCGCCACCCCGTTCTCGAGATCTTGCGCGCTCAGGGTCATCACGCTCTGGCGCTCGATTTCGCCTTCCGTGGTGCAGCGACAGGCGCCGCACACCCCGGCGCGGCAAGCGGCCATCATGGTCTCCCCCGCCCCCTCCAGTGCTGCCAGCAGGGTCTGGCCAGGCAGTATCTTCACCTTCTTGCCGCTCTTTTTGAGGGTCAGCCAGAAGTGGTCGCTGCCGGCCGCAACTGGCGCCGCGCCCGATGTCGCAGCAGGCAGGCCGAACGACTCCTGATGCAACTGCCCGGGGGGCAGCCCGAGCCCGGCCAGCATCTCGCTCACCACCGCCATATAGGGGGCGGGCCCGCACAGATAGACGTGGCGGCTCAAGAGATCCGGCGCCAGTTCCTTGAGCATCCCCGGTGTGAGCCGGCCAACCCAGGGATGAGCCGTTGGCGCCTCTTTCCCTACTTTCTCCAGCACTAAAGCATGGCGCACACCGGCATGAGCCTCGGCCAGTGAAGCCAGTTCCCTCGCGAAGATCACATCCCCGGGGGTTCTGGCGCTGTGAATAAAGCGGATATCGGCGTCCGGTCGCTTGGCGAGCTCGTCCCGCAGCATGGCCCACATGGGGGTGATGCCGGAGCCGGCGCTGAGCAGCAGCGGCCGCTCGCAGGGGAGCGCGGTCAGGTGGAAATCGCCGAAGGGGCCGTCTACCCGGATCTCGTCCCCCACTTGCAGGCTCTGGTGCAGATGGTGAGAGACCAGCCCCACATCCTTGATGGTGACCTGCCAGAAAGGATCCTGCGGGCTGGAGGAGAGGGTGTAGGCGCGGCAGTGAGGCTTGCCGTCAATCATCGTGTGCAGGGTGACGCACTGGCCGGCCAGCACGGGTGGCAGGTCGCCAGCCAGAGGGACGAATTGCCAACTGGCTACGTCGTGGGTCTCTGCCCGGCGGGCTATACAGCGCAGGCTCAAAGAGGTGGAGGTCATCGCAAGGCTCCTCTTGCTCGGAAATAGCGTTGAAAAAAGGCGAGCCATCAGGCTCGCCAAAGGCTTACAACATGCTGAGCGTGTAAGGCTGTATCTTTGCTCAGGCCGCCAGGATCTCGGCGAGATCCGCGTCTGCCGTGGTGGTGCCTTTCAGGCCAAACTGCTCCTCCAGCACCTTGAGCAGGGCCGGGGTGAGGAAGGCCGGGGCGGTCGGGCCGGTGCGGATGTCCTTCACACCGAGCGCAAGCAGGGTGAGCAAAATGACGATGGCTTTTTGCTCGAACCAGGAGAGCACAAGGGTCAGGGGCAGATCGTTGACGCCGCACTCGAACGCGTCGGCGAGCGCCAGGGCCAGCTGGATGGCGGAGTAGGCATCGTTGCACTGACCCACATCCAGCAGACGGGGAATGCCGCCGATGTCGCCGAAATCGAGCTTGTTGAACTTGTACTTGCCGCAGCCCAGGGTCAGTAGCAGGCTGTCCTGCGGGATCGCCTTGGCAAACTCGGTGTAGTAGGCGCGCTCGGCACGGTCACCGTCACATCCCCCTACCAGGAAGAAGTGGCTGATTTCGCCAGCCTTGACCTTGTCGATCACTGCGGGAGCGGCCTGCATCAGGGCGTTGCGGGCAAAACCGATGGTGATGAAGTGCTCGAGCTCAACGTGCTTGAAGCCTTCCAGCGCTTGCGCCTTGGCGATCACGGCGGAGAAATCGTCCCCTTCCAGGTGGGTCACGCCCGGCCAGCCGACGATGGAGCGGGTGAAGATGCGATCGCTGTAGTTGCCCACGTTCGGGTCGATGATGCAGTTGGAGGTCATCACCACGGCGCCCGGGAAATTGGCAAACTCCTTCTGCTGGTTCTGCCAGGCGGAGCCGTAGTTGCCCACCAGGTGCGGGTACTGCTTGAAGAAGGGGTAGGCCAGGGCCGGCAGCATCTCGCCGTGGGTGTAGACGTTGATGCCAGTGCCCCTGGTCTGCTCCAGGATGAGCTTGAGATCCACCATGTCGTGACCGGAGACCAGAATGCACTTGCCCGGAACCGGAGTGACGCGAACCTGGGTCGGCTCGGGGTGGCCGAAGGCGGTGGTTTCACCGAGATCCAGCATCTCCATGATCTTGAAGTTGAGCAGGCCAATGTCCATGGCGCACTTGAACAGCGGATCCAGATCGCAGGGATCCGTGCCGAGCCAGCTCATGATGCGATGGAATTCGGCGGCTACCCCGGCATCCTGCTGATCCAGCACCCGGGCGTGCTCCATGTAGGCGGCGGCACCCTTGAGGCCGTAGAGGCAGAGCAGGCGCAGCCCCATGATGTCTTCGTTGACTTCGTTCTTGCCCCGGTTGACCGCGGTCTGCGGCGCCTGGGCCAGCTGGGCCAGCAGATCGGCACCCGGTTCGAAGCTGGCCGCGGCGGGCAGCGTGTCGGCCTGCACCGCCAGCGGTGCCAGCTTGGCGGCCAGTTGCTGGCGATAGGCCAGCGCCTGGTTGACGTAGGCGACGATGCGAGCGGAGTCGAAGTTGACGTTGGTGAGGGTGGCAAAGAACGCCTTGGGCACGAAAGCGTCTATTTCGCTGTCGACGATGCCGTGCTCGCGGGCCGCCAGGGCCCAGGCGCTGAGCCCTTGCAGGGTATAGATCAGCACATCTTGCAGGTCGGAAGTTTCCGCCGTCTTGCCGCACATGCCTTGTGCATAGGCGCAGCCGTTGCCTGCCGGGGTACGAATTGTCTGTTCACATTGCACACAAAACATCATGTCTCTCCTAATTGGACATTTCAGTTATCTGTTTTGTGGCGATTCTATTCCCCTCCTGGAAAACTTAATAGGCATTCAATTTACCAATTAACGTTTCATTGATGCAGATCAAATAGAAAAAAGCCGCCCAAATCGGGCGGCAAGCGGGTGGGAAATCAAGGAGAGACAACTCGGGTTTGCAACAACAGGGGCAATGATACGGGCCGGAGCATGGGCAGCCGGCCCCAGGTTCATCAGGCCAGATAGGCGCGCAGCATCCAGACCAGTTTCTCCTGCTGCTGCACATAGTCGGAGAGGATGGACGCAGTCCCTTCATCACCGGCATCGGCGGCCTGACCCAGGATGCGGCGCTGGGCGACCAGCAGTTCGCGGAAGCTCGCCAGCAGGGATTCCACGCAGGCACGACCGTCATGCAGCCCCTTCTGCTCGGGGATGGCAGACACCTGGATGTAGTCGCTGAAGCTGTGCAGGGGCACGCCATCCAGGGTGAGGATGCGTTCGGCCAGGGCATCGACTTTCAGCAGCAGGTCGTTGTAGATCTCTTCGAATTTCAGGTGCAGCTCGAAGAACTGGTTGCCGCGGATGTTCCAGTGGAAGCCACGGACGTTCATGTAGAGGATCTGGTAGCTGGCCAGCAGCTTGTTGAGCTCGGCGGCCAGGGCTTGTGATTGCACGGTATCAAGACCAATGGGGCTCTTCATGATTCACCTCCAGGTGGTAAGCATTATCGGGAACGGAGTCAGCTTATCCAGAAGCAGACTCAAAGGACAATCGTCTGTGCCTTGCCGATCCATAGCCAATGGCTATCGTCGGCAAAAAATGCACCGGCTTTCATTGCTCAAGCCGTTCGATATAGAGGATCACCTCGCCGAGGTGAATGCCGAACTTGCTGATCTTCGCGCGGTTGATCAGGCGATCGTCGTCCAGCAGATACATCCAGTCATCAAAGCTCACCCTCACCACGCTCTCATCCGGCAGTGCCAGATCGAGTTGATAACGCCAATTGAGGGCAAAGCCCTCTGTCTTGCCTACCGCCTCCCCCACCACGTCTGAAGCCGTGCCGCGCCAGTGGCCATCCGCCCCCTTGCTCAAAAACCAGGTGCGGGTCTGCCGACGGCCATCATCGAAGTAAAACTGCTCGAACAGCTCCCCCTTGCCCTCTCGCCAGTGCCCCTGCATCTCGACCCGAAAGCGACTGGTCACTTCGCCGCTGCGGTCCGTCACCAGGCCGTGGGCCACCAGCTTGCCATTGAAGAAACGGGCGAGATCCCAACCCGGCCGGGAGCCGCGATAATCGTCAAGACCCGCGCCGCAACCAGAGAGCCACAGCAGGGGTAGCAACCAGGCAAGACGCCACCAGGAAGAGAACTTCATGGAATACTCCATCAGGATTGGCCGCGCAGGCGGCGGGTCAGGGCGGGATCCCGGCTGTCGTCAGTCAGCCAGATGGCAAGAAACGCGGGGGCGAAGGCGGGATCATCAAGAGAGCCAAGGAGGCGATCTCGCAACCAGAAGTGGCCCGTGCCTTGCTCGTCCACATAAAAAACCAGCTTGTCGCCGGGGACGACATCCGGCCAGAGCGTGGCCAGTCGAGCCAGCCAGCGTTGGCGCTCACTCTCGCTGCCAAGGCCGAGCCGCTGCCACTCGGCGGCGGTCGCCTCCAGCAGATCCTGGCGCTCGATGGCCCTCGCGTAGGTAATGCTGAGGGCCTGCGGGTAGCGCCCCGGCTGATAGCGGCCGCTCTCGCTGTAGAGGGTGGCGTCATAGAGCTTGAACCAGAGCCAGCGCATCTCCCCCTGTCCCACGGTTCGCAGCCCCTGCCAGGGGGCGGCAACACTCTGGGCGGTCGCAAGCAGTGGCAGGCTCAAGGCCGCCAGCAGCAGGCTAGTTCCACCCCATGTGCCAACGGGCGGGATCCTCCAGTTCATGCCAGTCCATCTCCTGTTCCTGCAGGGTGTTGATATCCTGCATCACCACGCTCGCCAGATGCCCCTGGGCATCGCGCTGGCAGGCCACCACCAGGTAGAAACGCTCGGCCAGCTCGCACTGGCCATCCCTGGTCCACTTGGAAAACAACAAGGTGTCGGTCGAAAAGGTGTTCATCTCGTCTCACCCTCCAGCTTGACCGTTACCCACAGGAGTACGGGTAACCACCACATCCAGATCACCGCCAGCAGCACTGCGCTTGTCCAGATGCCCCAGGGTAAGTTTACTGCCCCCATGGCGGCCCCCGCCATATAGGAGGAGGCGCCCCCTACCATGCCGAACAGCCCCTGTTGCCAGCGCGGCAAGAGGCGAAGCCAGGGAAGGCCGTGGGAGAGGGTCAGGGCGAAACCGCACCAGAGCAGCAACAGCCAGAGCGGAAAACCGGACGGAAAGTGAAACAGGCCGAGGCGCCAGAGCAGGATGTCGAGCAGGCAGCCTGCCAGGGCGACCGGGATGAGGCGCCAGTCCTGCCCACGGCGTGGGGAGAAGATGAAATGGAGCAGCAGCATCCCGAGCAGCGGGCCCGGTTGCTGCCATGTCACCGCCAGCAACCAGTAGAGGTTGAATCCCAGCAGGTGGGCCCACTGCCACATGATCAGCGACCGTGTGCCGGCAAGTCCCCGGACCAGCCATGGGGCCCCGGCTTAGCGGCCTCCAGTTGCACCAGGCTGATGGCCCGCTCCCAGAATCCCCCTTCACAGTAGGCGAAATAGAAGTGCCAGAGCCGGATGAAATCCTGGCTGTAACCGAGCTTGGGCAGCTCCGGGGCCAGCGCCAGGAAGCGTTCGCACCAGTGGGCCAGGGTACGGGCATAGTGGTGGCCGTGATCGTGCAGCCGTACCAGCTGCATATCGGTCTCCCGCGCCAGCAGACCCGCCATCTGGGAGACGCAGGGCAGGCAGCCTCCCGGGAAGATGTAGCGCTGGATGAAGTCCACCCCGCGCAGATACTGGGCGTGACGCTGATCGGCGATGGTGATGGCCTGGATCAGCAGGCGTCCGCCGGGCTTGAGCAGGCGCGACAACTGGCGGAAATAGTCGGGCAGGAAGGCGTGCCCCACCGCCTCGATCATCTCGATGGAGACCAGCTTGTCATAGCGTCCCTCCAGCTTGCGGTAATCCTCCAGCAGCAAGGTGATGCGATCCCCCAGCCCCTCCCGCTCGATCCACGCCTTGGCATAGTCGTGCTGGGCCCGGGAGATGGTAGTGGTGGTGACCCGGCAGCCGTAGTGACGGGCCGCATAGACGGCGAGACCGCCCCAGCCGGTGCCTATCTCCAGCAGGTGGTCGTCCGGCCCAAGCTCAAGCCGCTCGCAGATGGT
The DNA here is from genome assembly GCF_040908165.1 of Aeromonas sp. R6-1. Taxonomy (NCBI): domain Bacteria; kingdom Pseudomonadati; phylum Pseudomonadota; class Gammaproteobacteria; order Aeromonadales; family Aeromonadaceae; genus Aeromonas; species Aeromonas sp. R6-1. The sequence continues at coordinate 22,981 of NZ_JBFODF010000011.1, read as the reverse complement.
GCGCAGCTTGGCCTGCTGCCCCTCCTCCAGGGTGGCGTCCGGGTGGGGATAGATGGCGCTCGAATACTGCATGTGATCGTCGAGAAAGCCCTGATAGAGGGTGTTGCCAAGGTCATAGTGGGCGGCGATGTTGGCGCGCGAACCGGTCAGGGTATTGCGATTGAACCAGTGGCGCACCTTGTTGAACGGGAAGCTGAGCCAGCCGAGGCGCCGTTCCAGGGCGTCGAGCAACGGCAGATTGCGGGCCAGCAGGCGCACCAGTGCCACCGGCTCCGGGCTGGTCCAGAGACCCTCCACCCAGGTCTCTCCTGCGGCGATGCTACCCCCCAGCAGCAGGCGGCGATAAAACGCCGGATCCTGCACCACCAGCTCGGCATGCAGGTCGCTGCCCGCCTTGCCGAAACGGTGGCACTCGCTGCCGTCGTGGAGTACCAGCTGGCCCTGCTCAAGGCGCGCCAGCAATTTGAGCAGCAGTTGCTTGGCCCCCTTGTCGATGAAAGAGGCAGAGAGGGTTGATTGAGCAAGTTCCATTAGCGGCTCTCCGAATGGGTCAAGAGTGAGGTCGTTCGGTTGGGATGAACCCGCACCATGGGCTGCTGACAACACCAGGAAGCGGAATTTAACGGGTGTGTCAACGTCACGGGCGGCTCTCCGGATGGGTGAAGACGGGGGTGCGTTTGATAAAAAGGCGCAGGGCCTGCCAGTAGATCCCGAGCAGCACCTTCAGGGTCATCCAGGGCCAGCGAACCAGCAGCGCCGCCAGCCCCTTGCGCGACAGCGGCGCGCGGCGCAGGGCCAGGGTGGCGTCAAACAGCTTGCTCTCACCGGATACGGGGTGGCTCTCGATATGGATCAGCGCCTCCTCTTTCGGCGCCCGGATGCGCCAGTGGTAGCGCATCCCCAGTCCCATGAAGGGGGAGACATGAAAATCCTTGTCATGGGGGGAGAGCGCCGCCAGATCCAGCAGGTAGTAGTGGCGCTCGTTCCAGGGGGTATTGGAGACCTCCGCCAGCAGGTAGCGGGTCTCCCCCGCCCGATCGCAGAAGTAGAAATTGACCGGGCTGAAATAAAACCCGAGGCAGCGCACGTTGCCAAGGAGCAGCACCCGCCCGCCGGGCTCCGCATCCCCCCCAAGGGCCGCCACCTTGTCCCAGACCGCCTGCTTGAGGGGCCCTTCGCTGCCCCGCAGATAGTCCTCGCGGCGAAACGAGAGCAGTCCGGCCCGCTCCACGGCAAACCAGCGCCCCTGCTCAAGCCCAGGCAGTTCGTCCAGATCCAGCCCCAGCATGAAGAGGCTGTATGAAAAAGCGTGGGCCCTGGGGGCGAAGCGGCGATGGCGCACCGAGCCTTGCCAGATGGCGCTGATCCCCTCCCCCATTCCCTCGTCCCCTTGCGTCAAGGCCGCGGCGCCGCTCATAGCTCGGCCCCGAAGCGTCTGGCCACGTCCAGGGCGCTGCGCACCCCGTCCTCGTGAAAACCGTTGTACCAGTAAGCCCCGCAGAAGTGGGTGCGCTGATGGCCACAGATCTCGCCCCGTCGCTGCTGGGCGACGATGGAGCCCTGATTGAATACCGGATGATGATAGACGAAACGGCGCAACACCTTGCTCTCGTCCACCCGTCCACGGGGATTGAGGCTGACGCAGAAGGGCGCGGGGGAGCTCACCCCCTGCAGGATGTTCATGTTGTAGCTCACCAGAGGGCGCGCCCCGTCATCCTCACCGAGCTGGTAGTTCCAGCTCGCCCACGCCTTGCGGCGCATCGGCAGGCAGGAGGCGTCGGTGTGCAGCCAGACGTCGTTGGCCTGATAGGGCATGTTCCCGAGGATGGCCCTCTCTCCGTCGCTCGCATCCGCCAGCAGGGCCAGGGCCTGATCGCTGTGACAGGCGAAGATCACCTCGTCAAAATGGGCCTCCTGCCCCTGGCTGGTGACCACGACGCCATCCGCCACCCGGCGCACCGCCTCCACCGGGGTAGCGAGGCGGATGCGCGACTGCCAGCCCGCCGTGAGCGGCCCTATGTACTCTCGCGAGCCACCCGGGATCACATACCACTGGGGGCGGTTCGCCACCTCCAGCAGCCCGTGGTTGGCGAAAAACCGCAGGAAGAAGCTCAAGGGGAAGGCACGCATGTCCGCCAGGGTGGAGGACCAGATGGCCGCCCCCATGGGCAGGATGTAGTGGCGGGCGAAGTAGTCGCTGAATTTCCCCGCCTGCAGGAAGTCCCCCAGGGTCAGCTCGGGGGTCAGCTCCCGCTGGCGATGCGCGGCCAGCCAGGCCCGCGCCTCCCGGTTGAAGCGCAGTATCTCGGCGACGAAGCGATAGAAGCGCGGGCTCAGCAGATTGCGGCGCCGGGCGAACAGGGTATCGAGGTTGTGGCCGTTGTACTCCATCCCCTCGGGACTCTTGACCGAGAAGCTCATCTCGGCGGGTTGGCGCCCCACACCGATGCGCTCCAGCAATTTGAGGAAGTTGGGATAGGTGCGGTCATTGAAGACGATGAAGCCGGTGTCGATGGCATAGTGGCGCCCAGCCTGTTCCACCTCCACGGTGGCGGTGTGGCCTCCCAGGGTCGGCGCCGCCTCGAACAGGGTGATGTCATGCAGCTTGTGGAGCAGAAAACCGGCGGTGAGACCGGAGATACCGGAGCCGACGATGGCGATCTTTTTCTTCATGAAGGGCGTCCTTTCGAAACGAGTGTGCGGCCAAGGCGCAGCCAGAGCCCCGTCGGCAGAGCGCCGAGCAGGCGCAGCAGCCAGATGAAGCGACGGGGAAAATGGATCTGGTGGCGACCGGCGGCAAGCCCCGTCATGATGGCGCGGGAAGCCTCTTCCACCGTCACCAGGCAGGGCATGGGAAAATCATTCTTGTCGGTGAGCGGCGTCTGCACGAAGCCCGGGCGGATCAGGGTCACCCCGATGCCCTTGTTGGCCAGATCCAGGCGCAACGTATCCGCCAGATAATCGAGGGCCGCCTTGGAGGCGCCATAGGCCTCCGCCCGTGGCAGGGGCAGCCAGCTCACCGAGGAGCTGACGATGGCAAGCCGTCCACCCGCCCCCAGCCGTGGCAGCAAGGCGGCCAGGGCGTTGCCGGTGGCGATGAGGTTGGTCTCGATGACCCGGGCAAACAGGGCGCCGTCAAAGCCTTCTGCCGGATCCATGTATTCACAGTTGCCCGCATTGAGAATGAGCAGGTCGAGGGCGGGCAGGCTTGCGGCCACCCCGGCCATGGCGGCGCTGTCGCGCGCATCGAATCGCAAAGGGGTGATCCCCAGGTCGGCCAGTGCCTGCAAGCGCACCTCGTCCCGGCCACAACCCCACACCTGCCAGCCGGCGCGCCGATAATCCAGCGCCAGCTGGCGGCCGATGCCCGAGGTGGCCCCGGTGATCAGCACCCGGCCGCTCATGTCCCCAGCCTCCCCTTGATGGCCCGTACCACGGGCCCCAGCAGCGGCAACTGCTCGTAGAGCATGGCCCCGAGATCGAAGTAGTCCCGGTGCAGGCACACCTTGCCCCAGGAGTCGAACGTCAGCCGGGTGGCCCCCTCCACCCTGACGGCCCGGCCACCGGCAATCCTGGGGTGGGAGAAGGTCATGACCCAGGCGAGCCAGGCTTCGTTGCCCGACTGCTGCTGACTCGTTATCTCGAAACTGCACTGGGCAAGGCGCTCATAAAGGGAGGAAAAGTAGCGGGTGAGCGCGGCCAGCCCCTCTATCCGGTGCGCAGGATCGATGAAGATCACCTCATCGGCATAGACCTCCGGCAAGCGGTGCAACTGATGCTTGTCCAATTGCAGGTAGAGGATGACAAAGCGGGCCAGCGCGTCATTCATGCTAGTTTTTCTCCAGTTCGCGGAACATCTCGATGGCCCTCACCCGTGCAACGGCATGATCCACCATGGGGGCCGGATAATCCTGCCGCCCCTTGAGCCGCAACCAGCCGTGGGGCTCGTGGAGATAGGCAGCAGGCACATCCGCCAGCTCAGTGACCCAGGTACGAATGAACTCCCCTTGTGGATCAAATCGTTGCCCCTGGGTGGTGGGGTTGAAGACCCGGAAATAGGGCGCCGCATCGGCCCCGGTCCCCGCCGCCCACTGCCAGCCACCATTGTTGGCCGCCAGATCCCCGTCGATGAGCCGGCTCATGAAGTAGTCCTCCCCGAGCCGCCAGTGGATGTGGAGATCCTTGGTGAGGAAGCTCGCCACTATCATCCGCAGCCGGTTGTGCATCCAGCCCGTGGCGTTGAGGCAGCGCATGGCCGCATCGACCACGGGGTAGCCGGTGCGCCCCTCGCACCAGGCGGCGAAGGCATCCGGATCCCAGCTCCACGGCAGGGCCGCCGTCTCCGGCTTGAAGGGGCGGTTCATGGAGAGGCTCGGGATCAGCACCAGCAAGTGGCGGTAGAACTCGCGCCAGATGAGCTCGTTGAGCCAGACGAAACCGGGTTGGGCCTTCGACTGGGGCCGGTAGCCGAGACGCTGCTGCAGCGCCCCCACGCACTGGCGGGCACTGATGATGCCCGCCGCCAGATAGGGGGAGAGCACGGAGGTGCCCGCCAGCGCCGGAAAGTCCCGGGTCTCGCCGTAATCGAGCACCGCCTGATCCAGAAAAGCGTGCAATCGGCGGCTCGCCTCGGCCTCCCCCACCGGCCAGCGGGTGTCCGGCGTCAGATCCCCCAGCCCGTCGTCCACCCACTCCCGCTCGGCCAGGGGCAGCAACGGCAACGGCTCGCCGCGTGGTGCGGGGGCACGGTGAATGACGAAACCATCCTCCTCGAGAGCCTTGAGCCAGGCACGGCTGAAGGGGGTAAAGACCTTGAACATCTCCCCCGACCCGGTCAGCACCCGACCGGGCGGCAGCACGCAGCAGCCATTGAACCAGTGGCTGGTCATGCCCTGCTCCCCCAGCGCGGCGCTGACGGCGTGGTCGCGGCGCAGCTCGTCGATCTCGATGGCCTGGTTGGCGTAGAGCTGGCTCACCCCGAGATCCCGGCAAAGCGCCGTCAGCGCCGTCGGCACCTCGGCAAAGGTCTCGACCCGCAGCAGATGAAGCGGAATGCCGAGCGCCGCCAGCTCGCGGCCCATGGCATCCACCTGTGCCAGCATGAAGCGCTGGCGGACCGGGGCCAGCTTGTGCGTCTGCCACTGGGTCGGCGAGACGATGAAGAGTGCGGCGACCGGTTCATCTCCGGCGCAGGCGTGGCGCAGGGCCGGGTTGTCGGCCAGACGCAGATCGTTGCGAAACCAGACCAGCCTCATGACGGTGTTCTCCCGCCCTTGCCCTTCGCCTTGGCAGTGCGGGTCGTCGCACTGACCTCTGCCAGGGTGGCGTGCCAGTTGCGGGCACGCCGCCACGGCTCATCGTAGAGGCGTCCCAGCTCGCCAAAGAAGCGGGTACCCGCAGGCCATTCGGCGGCCTGGTCCTGCTTGCCGAGCCCGGCCCCCAGCAGGATCAGCCAGGGGGGAGTGGCGCGCCCTTCCAGCAGGGTGGCATGGCGGGGCTCCACCGCCCCCAGCAGTTGCACCTCATATCCCTGACCGATGAGCTCATACGCAGCCCAGACCAGATCCAGCGGCCCCACCTGCCCCCAGCTTGCCAGGGTGACGGGGACGCCCTTCTCCTGCTCGATGAGGTGGCGGGCGAAGCGGGTATGCAGCCAGCCGAGCCACACCTGTTGCAGCAGCTCGCCATCGGGGCGCTCGCGCCACAGCCCCAGCAGCCGCTCCACCAGGGGCTGCAGCACCCGGCTGCGTACCAGCTCGAAGGGGTAGCTCGCCAGCAGATCGCCAAGCTCGGCCTCCGCCTTGCGCTGGTTGAAGGCGAGCAGCGCCTGGCTGAACTGCTCCAGGGTCTGCTGCCAGTGATCGCTCACTGGCGCACTCTGGGGCTCGCTCAGCAGCCCCTTCACCTGACCTATGCTCACCCCCCGCTCCAGCCAGCTCAGGATCTCGCCTATCTGGCGGATATCCTGCTCGCTGTAGAGGCGATGGCCCTTCTCGGTTCGGGCCGGTTGCACCAGCCCGTAGCGGCGCTGCCAGGCGCGCAGGGTGACGGCGTTGACGCCGGTGAGGCGGGAGACCTCGCGAATGGGGTAGACGCCCTCGTCGGGGAGAGGCGCGGCTGCTTGTGATTCATCAGACATGAGAGAGTCCATCAGACGTTGGGAAGAGGCCCCGGTCATCCGCCGGGGCCTGCACAGGGGGTTCAGAGCCCGTAGCGCAGCTTGAGCGTGTCGGGATGAAGGTCGAGGTAGGCCTGATCGGCCAAATCCAGCCACACCTTCACAGCCCGTAACGCAATTTCAGCGTGTCGGGATGGGGATTGAGGTACACCTGCTCGGCGAGATAGGGGTTCGGGTACTCGCGCAGGTAGTGGCGGATCAGGGTAAGGGGCACCAGCAACGGGAAGACCCCGGTGCGGTACTTGTCGATGGTGTCGCACAGCTCCTGCTTCTGGGCCGGGGTCAGCACCCGCTTGAAGTAGCCCTGCAGGTGCATCAGCACATTGGTGTGGCTGCGGCGGTTGGCCCGCAGGGTCAGCGCCGCCATCAACCCCTGGATGTAGCTGTCGGCCACCTCCTGCAGGTTGGCCTTGCCAAGGTTGGCGAGCAGGCGCCCCAGCGCCCGATAGTGGGTGGTGGCGTGGGAGAGCACCAGGTACTTGTAGCGTGAATGGAAGCGGATCAGGGCTGAAGCGGTGATCCCTCGGGCGCAAAGCTGCTGCCAGTCGTGGTAGGCAAAGACCCGCAGGACGAAGTTCTCCCGCAGGATGGGGTCGCACAGGCGGCCATCTTCCTCCACCGGCAGCAGGGGGTTGGCCTCCATCAGCGCCTTGGCGAAGAGGCCGACCCCCTCCTTGGCGCTCCCCTCGTTGTTGGCGCCATAGATGCGCACCCGCTCCATGCCGCAGCTGGGGGACTTGGCGCAGAGGATGTAGCCGGAGAGGAAGTCGAGCTGGCGTGCCTTCTGCTCGCTGAAGGCAATCAGCTTGTCGGTAACGTCGAAGCTGCCGTTGCTTGCCTCGGCCCGCACCTCGCCCTGGCGTTTCACCAGCCGGATGGCGGCGCGGGGTGCGCCCAGGCCAATGGCCATCTCGGGGCAGACGGGGTGATAGTCGAAATGGGCGCCCAGATCCCGTTCGCAGAAACTGGATCGTTTGTGGCCCCCGTCGAAGCGCACTTCCTGGCCGAGCAGACAGGCACTGATACCGACCTTGATCTTGTACATGATGAAGCCCCTTGTATAAGCCTTGAGTAAGTTATAGCAGTTATACAAAAAATTGTAAGCTGTATAACTATTGCGAACTGATACGGCCAGGGGGCGGCGGGCGGATCAGCCCCCATAAAAAAACCCATGACCGAAGTCATGGGTAAAGGTGAAGACCCTGCAGGAAGGATGATCAGAAGCTGTATTTCACACCCAGGCTGGAGATGGAGCCTTTTTGCAGATCCCAGTTGCGATAGGTGTAGTCGGCGGTGAGGGCCAGGTTCTGGGTCAGCTTGTACGCCGCCCCCGCCTTGAAGTCGTGCATGTCGTCGGTCATGTTGGCGTAGCGATAGCCGGTGGAGAGCTCGACGGCGCCGATGTCGTAGCGCAGGCCCACTTCTCCGTAGAGGCTGCCGCTCTTCTTGCGGGCCAGGGTATCCCAACCGGAATGGTTCACATCGGAGGCCAGCTCCCGTTCCAGGCTGTAGCCCATCAGGCCGGTTTCACCGTAGAGGTTCAGGCCGGTGCTGAGGGGGGTGTAGACACCCATCCCCAGGCTGGAGATGGCCATGCTGTCGTTGCCGCTGCTGCGGGAGGTGTATTCGCTGCCGATCCGGCCATAGACATTGCTGGTGAAGCTCTTGGAGAGATCCAGGCTCAGGCCGCCGAAGTCGCGGTTCTCCCCATCCTTGCCACCGATGTAGTCAGACTTGGTGTGGGCCCAGGTAGCAGAGCCCTTGGCATAGCTGAAGGCATCTTGCGCCAGGACGGAGGTGGAAGAGAGACCGGCCAGAACCAGAACAGACAGTGCGATCTTTTGCATTTTGTTGACTCCATGGGTTGAGTTAGGCGGACCTAACTGGAATGGAGCCATTGTGACGGGCAAAGGGGGCAACGCCGAGGAGCAAGCTGTTGCCAAACCATGTCAGATGTAAGCGGATATTGCTGGCGGTTACCGGTGCAACACTCTGCGGGGGAGCGAGGGCTCCCCCGCCGTCATACTAGCGGAACTCCACCTCGTCGATCTGCACCCGCACCAGCGGCTTGCCGGTGAGGCCGGCGGGTCGTGCCAGCTCGATGGCCCGGGAGGCGCGTGCCTCCCCCTTGCGCAGGTAGGAGTCAGGCAGGCGGTTCTCCCCGACCCAGAAGCGCACGGGCTCGCTCGAGAGCTGCACCCCGTCGGCGCTGAACAGGGTCAGGCTGCCGTTGACGCGCACCACGTTGCGACTGCCGGTGTTGCTCACCACGAACTGCAGGCTGAGGGGATCGTCCCCCGCCACCTGGTCCAGCTTCACCGTGATGCCGTCCCGGGTCGCCTGGGAGAGCAAGTCGGGATGGGCCATGGCCTGCTCGGTCAGCACCGGGGCCGCGACACTCGCCGTCACTGCCTGACCGGCTACCGTGGCTGCCGGCTTGACCAGCAGGTATTCCCAGGTGAAATCGTCATTGAGTTGCACCTGGCGACCATCCGGCAAGGTGATCTGGTGCAGGGGAGCCGCCTCGGCCAGCAGAGGGCACAGACAGAGGGCGACCAGCAGTCGGGAGAGGGGTTTCATGGGCAGGCACTCGATAAAGGATGCGAAGGGGCAGTATAAAGAGTCGTGCCCTCCTTGCCTATGCCCCCCCTCACGTTACGCCCCGGCTCAGATGACCAGTGGGTGGGGATCCTCCAGCGTGGCCAGATCCAGGGTCACCAGATCGAACTGGGCACTCCTGAGGGCCTTCTGGATGGTGGGCTGCATGTCGAACACCAGGGCCCGCAGCCGTTCGGGCACCCGGATCCTCGCAAGGGTGGTGACCCTGTCACCCAGGGTATGGAAGAAGACCTGGGCTCCCCCCAGCCCCATGTCCACCAGCATCTGCTCGGCCATGTCGACCATCCGCAGGTGCCGCCTGTCAAGGGAGGTCATATCGACAAACCGCCGGCTCAGGCAGGCCTCCCCCACGTCTCCCCAGAGCGCCAGTTGCCGCTGGTGAAAGCCGTAGCGAAAATCCCGGTTGGTCATCCCCTGCTCGGCAAAGATCCAGAGGGTGTTGGCGGGCAGGCTGTGGAATCGGCGCAGGTACTCCCGCTTCTCCTCCACCGAGGCCGACATCAGCAGCGGCGGGCCCTCTTCATGTTCGAGCTGCTGGCAGAGGTAGCGCACCGGGTCGGTCACCTCGGCGAGGTGGCCCAGGTGGGCGCTGAAGATCATCTCGTCGGTCTTGAGCACCTGATGGGGGATGCCGTAGTGCCGGCAGTAGCGCTGTGCCCTGGCCACCGACTGGCGGCTGAGGGTGGGGTTGTCCAGGGTGATGGCGCGAAATCGCACCCCGCTGGCCCGGCACAGATCCATGCTGTAGCAGGATTCCAGTCGGCCGGAGAAGGAGACAAGCAGTTCGCTGTAACCGGCCAGGGTGTTGATGAGCCTCTGTTCCCTGGCTTGAAAGGTCTGATCGTATCCCCGATTCAGCGCAACGACATTGGCATCCATAACAACAACTCCGGATGATGAACTGGATACCATTTTGCCCGCCCCAAGCTGAATATACACTTAAAGAGTGCGGGTAAAACTGTACATTATTTGCTCCAAATCAACGCTTCCCCCACTTTTTTCGCTGCGAAGCGAAACTGGCTCCCCTCAGGCAGGCAACAACCCCTGAGCGATCAGATGCGCCCGGCACCGGGCCGGATCGGTGAAGATCAGCCCCCGCAGACCGAGCGCCTCGGCCGCCGCCACGTTGGCCGGGCTGTCGTCGATAAAGAGGCACTCCCCAGCCTTGAGGTCGAACGACACCAGCAGATAGCGGTAGATGTCGGGCTCGGGCTTGAGCATCCGCACCCGGGCCGACACCACCTTGCCGCTGAAGAAGCGCCAGAAGGACTGATGCTGCTCCAGCCAGTCGATGCTGGCGTGCCCCATGTTGGAGAGGGCATAGAGGGTGTGGCCTGCACCGTGCAGTTCTTCGATGAGCGCCACCATGTCGGGATCCGGCACAAGGGAGGGCGGCACCGCCTGCAAGATGGCCAGATTCTCCGCCATCGACAGGCCGGTGCGCCCCTGCGCCTGACGGGCCATGGTGTGCAGGGAGAGGGTCCCCCTGTCCACCTCCAGCCAGTCCGGGTGGTTGAACAGCTGCTCCGCGATCGCAGTCGCCCCCTCGGGTCCGCGCACCCCACTCACTATGGCCACCGGATCCCAGCGCACCACCACCCTGCCCAGATCGAAGATCACCGCCATCGTCTCGTCCCCTCTATGTATTGTTGCCACGGATGTGGTCACGGCGGTTGCCATAAACAGGGACCAGAACGACGCTCACTCTCCCCCGGCAACCCGAGCCACCACCCTGCCCCGTTCAACGCCCCCGGGCAAGTTTTACTTGCATCGCACCGCCAAATCCCTTAATGGTTATGGCGTTACATTCAGGACACGCCCATGAACACACCATTCTTCTTTGTTTTCTCGTTTACCCGGCCCACATGAGGGAAGGCCCGTCGTCACGTGAACCATTCGCGTAAACAGAAACCAAAGACGAATCGAGCCTCCCCAGCGGAGGCTTTTTTTTGCACCACACACCACAGAATCACTGGATAGGGAACCACCATGGCAACGCTCGACGAGATCAGACACGACATCACCCAGTTGGATCAGGAGCTGCTCGCCCTGCTGGCCAAACGCAAGACCCTCAGCATCGAGGTCGCCCGCGCCAAGCAGGCCAATCCCCGTCCCATCCGTGACCACCAGCGCGAGCAGGACTTGCTGGTCGCCCTGATCCAGAAAGGGCGCGCCCTCGGACTGGATGCCCAGTACATCACCCGCATCTACCACACCATCATCGAAGACTCCGTGCTCTCCCAGCAGGCCTACCTGCAGAGCCTGCTCAATCCCCAGCAGCAGGAACCCATGACCAGCGTCGCCTACCTGGGACCGCGCGGCTCCTACTCGAGCCTGGCCGCCCGCAAGTACCTGGCCCGCTACAAGGATCAGGTGATCGAGGTGAACTGCCAGAACTTCCGCGAGGTGCTGGACACCGTGGAGTCGGGCCGTGCCGCCTTCGGGGTGCTGCCCATCGAGAACACCAGCTCGGGCTCCATCAACGAGGTGTACGACGTGATGCAGCACACCACCCTCTCCATCGTGGGTGAGCTCACCTATCCCATCGAGCACTGCATCCTCACCGCCGTGCCCACCGAGATCGAACGCATCAAGACCTTCTACGCCCATCCCCAGGTGTTCCAGCAGTGCTCCCATTACCTCAGCAAGCTGGAAGGGGCGCGCCACGAGATCTGCGACTCCTCCTCCAGCGCCATGATGAAGGTCAAGGAGCTGGCAAGCCCGGAAGCGGCGGCCATCGGCAGCGCCGCCGGCGGCGAGCTCTATGGCCTCGACGTGCTGGCCGAGCAGCTCGCCAACCAGAAGGAGAACTACAGCCGCTTCATCGTGGTGGCGCGCAAGCCCATCGACGTGGCGCCCCAGATCCCGGCCAAGACCACCCTCATCATGTCCACCTCCCAGAAGCCGGGCTCCCTGGTGGAGGCGCTGCTGGTGCTGCGCAGCCACGAGATCAACATGACCAAGCTGGAATCCCGTCCGGTGCAGGGCAACCCCTGGGAGGAGATGTTCTACCTGGATGTCTCCGCCAACCTGCAGACCCCGGCCATGCAGGCCGCCCTGCTGGAGCTGACCAAGATCACCCGCTACATCAAGGTGCTGGGCTGCTACCCGAGCGAAGACGTCAAGCCGACCGCCGTGCCGCCCGTCTTGATGGGAAGCTGATGGGAAGGGGATCCCGCCCCTGCTACACAAAGGCGAGCCCCGGCTCGCCTTTGTGCTCTCTGCGCCCTCCCCGTGAGACGCGGCCCAGTCCCGCCCTTCCCTTCCGGCGTTAAACCGCCCTCCACCCCCTTCCTCGTGGACCCGGGATCCTGGCGCTGCTGTCTTTCCACTCACCATCAGGCCATCTTCCTCCCGTTGCGGCCCCCTTTTGCCGCCTGCCGGGCCTTTCTATCGTTTGGCTTTATTTAACGATATGGCGGCATCGTTAGATTTCCCTAAACAAAAAAGGCCGCTATTCCGGCGCCCGGGCACCTCTTGTTCGGCCTCAGCCCCGATTTTCCTCGCCACAGGCCGGATCCCGACCGGCCCATCAACTCCGTTTCTCCTGCCGAAGACCAGTTCCCCCCCAAGACGCCAACCCCGGTTATCCTCTCCAGGCCCTATCCCGTCCAAGACGCCAACCCCGTTTATCCTCCCCAGGCCCTATGCCGTCCAAGGCACCAACCCGGTTATTCCCCGCAGATCCGAGCCCTTTCCCGACCAAACAAAAAGGCGAGCCTGCGCTCGCCTTTGTCTGTGCCGTGATGAACGCCCGGCTCATGCCGGCGCCCCCCGGACCCGCCCTAGAACTGGCCCGCCATCAGCTGGTTCAGGTGATAGAGGTTGCGGGTGTCGAGCTCCAGCTCGGTGGCATAGGTGTTGCCACGGGGATAGGTCGCCACCACCCGGGCACCGCGCACCATGCCCGCCACCGACACATCCAGGGAGTTGGAGGTCTGTGTCAGGTCCTTGTAGCTGCTCTGGCCGCGCACCTGCTGGCCGTTGAGCTGCTCCGCCAGCTCCCGGTAGGCGTCCATCTTGGAGGCGCGGATCGCCTGCAACATCTTCTCGGACTGGGAGGGACCGGGCTGGATGTCGATCACCGCATACCCCACCGCCTTGAGCACCGGGAAGTCATCGGGCTTCTCGCCCACGTCATAGTTCACCACCCGGTTGCCACTGCACGCCGTCAGCAACATGGCCATCAGGCAACCCAACAAGATTTTCATCGCTGTTTCCCCGTTTTCCTGTTCACCACACACGATGTTTCACGGCTCAATGTCAGCCAGCCCGCTTCACGCTTCATGACGCGCCACCTCAAGGGGTCAGGTTGACCAGATGACCGGACGGGCTCTGGCCCCCCCGCATCAGGTAACCGCGATTGATGGAGGCCCGGCCAAAGGAGTTGCTGGCACCGGACAAATATTGTTTCGGGATCAGGCTCTGGGCCGTGGTCTCCACCATCTTGGTGCGTAGATCGATGATGCGGGCGTTGACCAGGATCCCCTGCTGATTGCGGCTGAAGGTGCCGGTCAGGATGCGGGAGATGGGCAGCCGGGACGAGAGATCCTTGTAGTTGCGGCTCATCACGAAGTCCCCCTGCGGGGTCACCTGGATGTTGCCCGTGGTCTTGAAATCCACCACCACCTCACCGCGCCGGTTCAGCTCGTAGATGAAGCTCTCCTCGATCTGCTGCCCCATCCAGTTGGTGTCCTTCAGGGTGTCGAGATCGACAAAGGAGGCGACCGCAATGGGCTCGGTCAGGGTCGTGAGAGACTTGCGCTCCATCAGCTGATCCGTCATGCGGGCCACCAGCCAGTTGAGCTCCATCCCCTTCGCCGCCTGGCGGGGGTCTCCCAGCTCCCGATTGATGGGGTCGGCCGACCCGCAACCGACCAATGCCAGCGCCACCGCCAGCACCGTGATAACTCTCTTCATGGATACCTTTCCTGTATCTGCACCTGACCTGTTATCGGTCGCAACCGCCAACACTTGAGGCGGGAATGCGCGCAGGATCCTCGATGATCCCCGGGCAAAGGCGCACACTGTGCCACCGGAGCCCACCGTACGGGCTCTGGCCAGGGAAGAAGGCATGGTTCTTGCTTTTATTTGGTCACCCGCTCCGGTGCAGACCGGATCTGTGTCCAGGATCCCTGACCCGCCCCACCGGCGGCAGCGGGGTCGCCCACTCAAGGTGTTTGTTATGAAAGTTTCGCTGCTGTTCACCCTGCTGCTGGCCAGCCTGTCGGCCAGGGCCGAACTTATCGAGGCCCAGGGCAGTGCCGCCATTCTGGGGGGCGACGAGGTCTACGCCCGCGAGCAGGCGACCCGGGATGCCCTGCGCCAGGCGCTGCTGGCCAGCGGTGCCTCCGTCTCCAGCATCCAGCGCCTGGAAAACGGCAGCCTACGCTCCGAGCAGATCCAGATCCGCTCCGGCGGCGACATCCGCCAGTACCGCCTCAAGCGCGAAGAGGTGCGCAACGGCCGCATGTACATCACCCTCGTGGCCGACATCCAGGCGGAGCGGCAGATCTGCCAGACCCAGCACTACGCCAAGGATTTGACGCTGGTGCGCCTGCGCATGCGCTACCCGGACCAGGCGAGCACCGGTGCCCTGGACGACATGCCCGCCGATCTCTCCCGCCGGCTGTTTGAAACCCTGGCGACGACACCCCAGGTGGTCGCACGCCAGTGGCTGGACGAGAACCTGCGCATCGACCCTCTCCATCTGCAACAGGGGGATCGCAGCGCCCTCGAGGAGATCAAGGCTCTGAGCCTGCGCACCGACAGCCAGTATCTGGTGCTCGGCAGCATCGACGACCTCTCCCTCGAGCCCCAGGGCAACGCCCTCACCAGCTGGTATGAGGATCCCGTGCGCAACTTCTCCATGCAGCTCTACCTGTTCGACGGCATCAACGGCAGCCTGCTCGGCCGCAAGGAGTACAAGGGCCGCGCCAACTGGACCTTCTCCAAGCGGGAGCAGGTGGGCAGCAGCGGCGGCCAGTTCTGGCAGTCGAGCTTTGGCCAGGAGGTGGGCTACCAGTTGAAGGAGGCGGCCCAGGACATCGCCGCCGAACTCGCCTGTGCCCCCGTCACCGCCCGGATCGTGGCCCAGCACGAGCGCGGCCCCCACATCAACCTGGGCCGTCGCAACGGGGTCAAGCTCGGGGACCAGTTCCGGGTCCAGCACAGCGCCGACTTCGTCGACCCCTATGGCAAGTCCAGGGTGATGCGCAACCCCGCAGACGGTCTGTTCGAGGTGGTGCAGGTGTTCGAGGATGGCGCCATCATCAGCAGTCAGAACAAATATTCGCCGTTCAATGTCCAAATCGGTGACCTGGCCGTATTGGAATAGGAATCAAGGGTTTAAAAGCACAATGCTTCTTGTATAATGCCCGCCACAAGGTTCCCGTAGCTCAGCAGGATAGAGCGGTCCCCTCCTAAGGGACAGGCCACTGGTTCGACTCCAGTCGGGAACACCATACAAAACAAGGGGTTGGCATCGTCATGGTGCTAACCCCTTGGTCGTTTTTGGCCTCGTACCCCTCTCCGTACCCCTCCAGTGCAGTTCATTGCACAACACCATCATGCTGTAAAGCCCCTTAAAATAATGAGAATTCAATAGCAAATAAATCCTATTCAATAAACTTTCAAACCTACATCACCTCCATGAGTTAGCAGGCTGATGTCTGCATTTCACAATTCCTGGAGGAGATATGGCTCACCTGATTGACACCATGGCCTACACGGGCCAAACCCCTTGGCATGGCCTTGGCAATATTTTGCCCCCGCAACAATCTCTCGATATCTGGCTACAGGCAGCCGGGATGGATTGGACCATCGAGCAGAGCGACGTGATGTTTAACGTCGCCTCCGATGCACTGCATATCCGCCCCTACAGCGACAGCAAGGTGCTGTATCGCTCCGATACCCTCGCCCCCCTATCGGTGGTCTCAAGTCGCTACAACGTGGTACAGCCTCACGAGGTGCTGCACTTCTATCAAGATCTGGTAGAAGCCGGTGGCTTTGAGCTGGAAACAGCAGGCTCGCTTAAAGGCGGCCGCAAGCTGTGGGCTCTGGCTAAAACAGGTCAGGACCTAAAGCTCAAAGGCAATGACTTGGTAAAGTCCTATTTGCTGCTGGCGACCAGCTGCGACGGCACGCTCTGCACCACGGCGCAGTTCACCTCGCTGCGGGTAGTCTGCAACAACACCCTACAGATGGCACTGCGCGGCGCTACCGGTGCCATCAAGGTGCCCCACTCTACTCAGTTCGATGCAGCTGTCGTCAAAGAGTCGCTCGGGCTGGGGCTCTCTCATTGGGATGAATTTAAGGCGCAGACCAAGGCGCTGGCACAGCGGCCCGTGGCCCCCGAAGAGGCACTGCGCTTTTTCAGCGACCTGTTGGCGCAACCGCTGGATGAGGAGAACATCATTCTCACCAAGCCGGTACAACGGCTGCATGAGCTCTATCAGGGCGCAGGCATGGGCTCAGAACTTGTCAGCTCCCGCAATACCGCCTGGGGGCTGGTCAATGCGGTAACGGAATACGTGGATCACCACCGCCGTGCCCGCAGCCAAGATCACCGGCTCGACTCCGCCTGGTTTGGTCAGGGGGCCCAACTCAAATCCCAAGCCCTGAATCAGGCACTCACTCTGCTGCAGTAATTACGCTTCCCCATTCAAATCGCATAACGACCTCACCCGGACTGGCGCAAGCCAATCCGGGCGTAGCCATTTATGCCGTCAACAAGGAATAGTCATGAAAGCAAAAGCCAAATATGGCCAAGCCCTGCGGCTAGCCTCTACTACTCAATTAACCCGCGAGCAGTGGCTCGCTATCCGTAAACTCGGCATTGGTTCCTCCGATGCCGCCGTCGCAGTGGGGCTCTCCCCCTACAAATGCCCGCTCAGCCTCTGGCTGGAGAAGACCGGTCGCAAGGAGCCGGAGGATATCTCACACAAGGAAGCCGTGCTGTGGGGCATTGAGCTGGAGCCTGTGTTAGCGCAGGTCTATGCCAAACGCACCGGCTTTCGTGTGCGACGGGTCAATGCTGTGCTGCAACACCCCGAGCAACCCTTCATGCTCGCCAACCTCGATCGGGAGGTAGTCGGCCATCCCGATGGGCCGGGCATTCTGGAGATCAAGACCGCCAGCTATCACAGCGCCCCCCAGTGGGAGGAAGGTGTGCCGGTGGCTTATCAGTGTCAGGTACTGCATCAATTAGCGGTTACCGGCCATGCCTGGGCTGAGGTGGCAGTGCTGATCGGCGGCCAGGATTTTCGGATTTACCGCATCGAGCGCGATGAGGAGAAGATCCAGGATCTCACCGAGCGGGAAGCGCAGTTCTGGCAGATGGTGCAACAAGACCAGCAGCCCGAGCCTGACGGCTCCAATGATGCCGCCAATGCCCTGAGCTGGCTGTTTCCCCGCGATGATGGCCAGACGGTGGATCTCTCGGATTCTCCCGAGTTCAACCAGCTGTTTGGCGAGCTGCTGCGATTGCGTCAGCAAAAGGAAGCCGTCGAGCTGCAAGAGTCGCAGCTCAAGCAGCGGTTGCAAGCCACCTTAGGTGAAGCCACTGCCGGGCTGTTTGCCAACGGCAAGATCACTTGGAAGCGCAGCAAAGACCGGCTGGCACCGGATCTGGATAAGCTCGGTCAGGATCATCCCGACCTGCTCACCCGTTATGTCAAACCGGTGCCCGGCGTGCGCCGTTTCACCATTCAACCCTTGAGGCAAACACCATGATCAAAGGACTGGCGATTACCCCGCCCGTGATCGGGCGGATCTGCATCGGCAAGCTGGTGCAAAAACAGGATAAGTGGGTACCGGAGAAGGACGACAGCTTCACCCTCACCACCCAGGTACAGCAAAAGGGGGGATGGTTGCTCCATCCCCTGCATCAACACTACTCATCGCAAAAGAGTGGCCAAGGTCAGGAGCAAACCAAGATCCGCGCCATTCCAGTGCGGGTGCTGTTCAACGACAGCGACTTGAATCTGCGGGCGGAATACAGCGCCTTTGACCGGCAAACCGGCAGGCCGCTCTGTGTCGGGAATGGGGAGGTGGCGAGACGTGTGGGGGCGCAAGGCATGGAGGAAGTCAGCTGTCCAGGACCAGAGCGCTGCGCCTTTGCAGGGCAACAGGGCTGCAAGCTGTACGGACGACTGAACCTGTTTGTGGAGGGGCAAGGGGATGAGCTGGGTAGCTTTATCTTCCGCACCACCGGCTACAACTCGGTACGCACCCTGGCTGCGCGACTGAAGTACCTGGAGGCAGTGAGCGGGGGTCATACCCGCTATCTGCCGCTCACCCTGCGGTTGCGGGCCAAGAGCACTACCCAGTCCTACCGCACACCGGTCTACTACGTGGATTTGACCTTGCGGGAAGAAACCAACCTGACTGAGGCAGTCAGGCAAGCACTGGAGGCCGCCCGGCGTGATCAAGAGGCGGGGCTCGCCATCGACCAGATGGAGCAGGCCGCTCGCGACCTGCTGCGCAATGGCCAATTTGAGGATATCGATGAAGAGGTGCCGATGCTGCTGGAAGAGTTCTATCCTGAAGCAAACAGCGACGATACGGCGAATGGAAACGTAGGGGCAGTGGAGGTTGCCTCGCATAACGCACCGCAAAGCCAAGTAACCAGAATGCCGCAGAGGCCACAACCAAGAAGGAGTCCACTCACCAACAAATTGGGGAAAGGGAGCCCATCCTCTCCCCAGTGAATGGCGGGCGTTCAGCCGGGACGGGCTAACCGCTCAACCAACCGCTCAACCGTTTCCAGCAACAGGGTTCGGTCAGCAACATCGAGCCGGGCCAGTTGCTGGCTCAGCACAATGCCCTGCTCGGTCGGGCGGTTACTGGTCTCGCGCAGAAAGTCCGCCAGCTCACAACCAAACAGTTGAGCGAGCTCCGCCAGCCGCACCACGGTCGGCACCACAATCCCTCGCTCCATTCGAGAGACGGCCTCCATCCCGATATTGAGGTGTTCAGCCACATGCTCTTGCGTGAATCCGGCTTGAGTACGCTTGTGGCTAATCGCCTTGCCAACGCTCTTGGCTAACAGCTCAAGGTTGATATCTGTCATGGTTCCTCCAGTCAACCCGTATGGTTGACCATGGACTCATTGACGATAAGGACTCAAAAAGGCGAGTATCGACCTAGTTGGTTGTAATTGGCCGTAAATCGATGATCGCTACGCTGACCGACTCACCGACAACAAACATCAATCCTCGTTTGTGGCATCCCCTCCCATCTCGGGTAAAGCGCTTTTACGCGAGCGGTTAGGGCGACTGCCATTGTTACTATTACTCTGTTACATAAGGAAAAGTACATGGCTCGTTATCCCGTTATTGCCTCCCTCTTTTTTCTCGTCGTCACGATTTATTCACTCTGGACCGGTAGCTCCCCACAGCTCGGATTCTGGGGCCATATCTGGCACTTTGTCTTTGGCTCGCTGTTTACCTCACTTGGCCTGATGGGCGGGGAATTGTTCCGCCGCTTTACCCAACCAGACATGCTGTTTGCTGACGGCGCACAGGAGATGTTCAAGAAAAAGTTGTTTTGGAAAGTTGGTCCCCAGCTCATCGGGGGCGTGGTGGGCTACATCGCGGCAGGTGGCTTTTTACAAAATGTGTTGGGTTACTACGTTGGATAAGGAGAGTTAACCATGAACAAATGTTGGATCACGTTGACGGCCATCCTGCTATGCAACAACGCCCTGGCCTATGGCGAGGCCGGACGCTGGAGCAGTGGCTGGGGACAGGGGACCAGCGAATACACGGCGGTGGTCAACGAGCAAAACAACCTCTATATCGCCTGTAATGACACCCGCAAGGTCAGCATGACGGCTACCGTGCAGGGCAAGGAGTACGGCTCTTATGCTGGGCAAGCTTTCACCATCATCATCGATGGCAGCCAATACGATGCGCCCTATGAGACCGAGTCCCGTGTCGGTGAGAACAATTTCTTCGACATGTGGGACAAGCTACGCAAGGCCAAGTCGATCCGCATTTTGACGGCTGACGGCAAGCAACTCGCACTGCCAACCAAAGAGGTCGCCGCTGTACTGCCCGCCACCAATACCCCCGAGTTTGACTGCTTGATGTGGGACCAATAGTTCACACCCATTCCCATCCAAGAGGAGGCATTTGCCTCCTCTTTTCATTTCTGCCATTCACCCACCTGTGAAGGAGACACACTATGCCCCCCTGTATTCCTCCCGAATGCGAGCCGTTCGACCAGCAAGGCTTTTGGCGCAAGCTCTGCGCCTTTGCCAAGCGTGCCGGTCGGCCCTTTATTGAAACCTGCCTGTTGCTCTACTACACCAGCCAGAAGGATGACCTGCCGCTCTGGGCCAAGCTGCTGATCTACAGCGCGTTGGCCTACTTTATCTCGCCCATCGATGCGATCCCGGATGTGCTGCCTATGGGGCTCACCGATGACATCGCGGTGCTAAGTGCGGCACTCGCCAGTATTACCGCCTTTATTGACACCCAGATCCGTGCCCGTGTGGCCAGAAAAATGCGCGAGCTGTTCGGACAAGATTAACCCCCACAAGGAGTACACCATGACTATTCCCTTTTTCCGGGACGGCTTTACCCTGCCCGTTGACCAAGCATTGCTGGTTCTCCTCGACCAAGAAATAGCTAAAACCGAGCTCAATATTGAGCGCTTAACCCAACTGACCTTCAACTTTCGCAATCCCGGCTACAGCGCCGAGCAAGGCGGCGTGCACCCGGTCGAGATCCGCTTGATCCGCGGGCTCGATGGCTGGCTGTTCGATTACGTCACCGACTTCAGCTACCAGGGGCAGGGCCAAGATGCTGAGCTCTGCAAGGAGCTCGATTTCAACTTCCTCGATGGGGAACACATCATGTTGGGCTGGGGGCCACTGCGACTGGCCGAAGCGCGGGAGTTGTTCGATATCTGGCAAAGCAACTTCATTGCCTACTGTCGGTTGGAATGTTTCAGCATCACGGTCGCAGGGGATTAGGAGGACACGATGAGCCAAGAATTAGCGCTCTCCCACTACTCACGCCAATGGCTGGGACGAGTCGCCACAAGCGCCAAGCTAACCCCCACTCGCAGTGGTCAGCTTTGGCTGCTACACCTGACCCCGGATAGTCCACACATCCGCACAGTCACCCTGCAGGTCCGTTGGTCTGGCGTGCAGTGGCAACTGCTCTCCCTCACCAATGCTGAGGACTGGCACACCATGAGCCAGCCGAGGGATGAGATCTGCATTGACCCCAAGCGAAATTGTTTCTGGCATTGCCAAGCAGGGCCGGTTCCGCTCAGCGAGCAGCCCCGCGTGCTGGCCAACTTTCTGAGCGACCTGCAGCGCATCTGCATCCATCGCGGCTATGCCGTGGAGAGTGACCCCACCCCTGACAAGGAGAGCGAAGATAATTAACGCCGTGATCGCCATCGAGCTGGAGGCTTACCTTGATCACCATGGCCAGATTGACGTGGTGCATGACCAAAGCCAGCCAGTGAACGGTTATGCCCTCTACCTGCGCTATGAAAACGAACAGGGCAATAAACTGGTTCAATGGCTGTGCGACCACCCGGATCACCGCTGGCTAACCCAGCTAGGCACACTGCTTGCGACCAGTTACCACGTCCCGTTGTACGACTACACCACTCACACCCTTGCGGCCTGAACACCACCAGCCAATCCTGCAACCACCACATTTACCACCCTATTAACCAAACACCTCGCCGACCCAGCCGCATCCCTCACGGTGGGGCGATGGCGTATGGAGCCTAATCATGTTGCATCAAAAACTCACCGCCGGGGAGCAACCCGGCACCTACCGGGTGACTGACCTTGTCACCGACGATGACCTGCTCACCATCGCCCAAGCTGTTGCCCGCCAGAAGCTCGCCAAGGGCATTGCCATCACCGATAAACACGTGGCCCATCAGGCCCTGCAAGGACTGCTGCAAACACGGGATCGCGAAGTGTTTGCGGCACTGTTCCTCGATAATCAGCACCGGATCTTGGCCTACGAAGAGCTGTTCCTTGGCACCCTGTCCGCTGCGACCGTCTACCCCCGCGATGTGGTCAAGCGAGCTTTGCATCACAATGCCGCCGCGCTGATGCTGGTCCACAACCACCCGTCGGGATACCCGGAACCCAGCCGGGCAGATATCGACATCACCCACAGATTGCAGCGCGCGTTGGAGTTAGTCGATATCCGCACCCTGGATCATCTGGTGGTCGGGGCGGAAGGCGTCGTATCACTGGCCGAGCGAGGTCTGCTATGAGCCTTACTCCAGACAAAACACACCTCACCGCCCTCGACATCCTCCTCGAGCTGCGCTGCTGGCTTGAAGATAACGTTCAGATGCAGGCTGAGCCCGCCATCGTGGCTCACCTCCCCAACGGTTATTTGCTCACCCAAGCCGACTGCATCGAGGCCATTGACACACTGCTCCACCAGCTACGCCATTAGTCACGCCAAGAAGGAATAAACGCCATGCGATTACCCAATCCCTATTCCCTTGAGGAAACCCTCGAGAAGCTGCGCCATGGCCTGACAGCCGTCAGCAACGAAGATGCGCTGACGTTGCTGGAGAAGGCCATCGCCAAGGCTAGTGATGACCGGAGTTATGCCAAGCAGTTTGAAGAGACCTTGCAAGGCTCCACCATCGAGATACGCGACTGTCTCAGCTGCTTTGGCGACTACTTCGAACGATCCCGAGACGCACCGCCCTATTACCCGCACCACGATGCCGTTAACGGCATTGATTGTGCGCTCTACGCCATCCTGTTCGATGCCGCTCACCCAGACGCAGCGCAGGCACAGCAATAACATGTATACCGATCGCCGAATAACATGCATGCCGATCACGTTTCCACCCAATAACGCCAGCATCCCCAAACCCGGATCATCAGCGCCAACACCATGATCCGGATATCCCGACTGTCACCGGGGCAACCTGGACTGGCTGGATCATCCGGCATTCAACTGGGTAAACACGATGATAGGAAATGTGAAAAACTCGCTGCGGGGCAGTTGCCATACGCTCGGAGCGAAGCATTTACCAAGGCATCTTGCGGAATACTGCTTCCGGTTTAATCATCGTTTTGACCTCAAGAGCATGTTGGTTGAATTGGGGCATGCAGTCGTGGCAAGCCCTCCGATGCCATATCGGCTCTTGAAGCTGGCTGAGGGTCATGGGTAATCAGGT
>NZ_JBFODF010000010.1:0-13597 GCF_040908165.1 Aeromonas sp. R6-1 | reverse complement strand
GAAGGCTGGCGTATCCATGATGAAGGTCCTTGCGGTGATGACCTACTTCCAGATTAGCCTTCCAACACATAATTGGGACAGCGCCTTTTTTTATGCCCCTTCAAAAGCCCCGAACAGCTCACAAAAGCCGCCTCCATGGCATAATTTGAGCCATACGGGCACTCTGTTTTGAGCCAGCCCCCTTAGAGTGAATGCCATCTTCACATAAAGGAGTGCCCATCATGAGATCCCCCATTATCCCGCTGCTGCCCCTGCTCTGCCTCGCGGCCCTGCCCGCCGGCGCCATGACCCTCAAGAGTACCGACATCCGCGAGGGTGAACCCATGGACAAGGTCTTCAGCTTCAACGGCTTTGGTTGCAGCGGCGAGAACCGCTCCCCCCAGTTGAGCTGGCAGAGCCTGCCCGCCGGCACCCAGAGCGTCGCCATCACCGCCTATGACCCGGACGCCCCCACCGGCAGCGGCTGGTGGCACTGGCTGGTGGTGAACCTGCCGGCCAGCCAGAGCGAGCTGCCGAGCAATGCCTCCGGCAAGATCAAACAGGGGCTGGAGCTTGGCACCGACTACGGTACCCAGGGTTATGGCGGCCCCTGCCCGCCCGCCGGTCACGGCATGCACCGCTACCAGTTCACCGTCTGGGCCCTGCCCAAGGCACTGGAGGTGAAGGCCAACACCCCGCCCGCCATGGTAGGCTACATGCTCAACAGCCTGGCCCTTGGCAAGGCCACCCTGACCGCCACCTTCACCACCCCCTAGGAGCCCGCCCAATGAGCACGCCCCTGCTGCAACTGAATCACTACTTCGGGATCCGCCAGCAGCCCCTGCGCCGGGTGCTCATCTACGCGCCGACCCTCATCTGGGTGCAGCAGGGCCGCAAGCAGCTGTGGTGGCGGGAGCAGCGCCTCTCCTTTGACAAGGAGAGCTGGCTGCTGATCCCGGCGGGTCACCGGCTCACCTTCGTCAACCAGCCGGAGCAGGGCTCGTTTCGCTCCCAGGCGCTCACCCTGCTGGCCCCGCCACCGGCCGAGTGGCTGGCAGAGAGCACCCTCGATCTCCTCAAGCCACCGGCCATCAGGGTGACGTCGGCCCTCGCCTTCTGCTTCGATCTCGTCACCACCATGGCGCAGCGGCAGCTCTGCGAGACGGCCCAGACCCAGCTGCTACAAGGGTTTTATGGCGAGCTCAGGGAAGCGGGGGGCCTTAGCCTGCTCTTTCCTGCCACCACCATGACCCTGGGGGAGCGGCTGGCCCGTTACCTCAGTGTGGAGCCTGGTCTCGATCACCGGCTGGAGACGGTAGCGACCCACTTCGCCATGAGCCGCGCCTCCCTGGTCCGCAAACTGGCCGCCGAGGGGCGCAGCTTTCGCCAGGTGCTGACCCAGGTACGCCTGGGGCACGCCCTCACCCTGCTGCAACAGGGGCTCACTCCGCTTCAGACCGCCCTCGCCTGTGGCTACGACTCCCCCGGCCGCTTTGCCGCACGCTTCAAGGAGGAGTTCGGCCTGACCCCCCACCAATACCTGCGTACCTGCCCCTCCTCTCTCTCGCTGACTGCCACCACAAAAGTAAATAATTACTAAAATACAAAGCTATGTAACCTCGTGTAACCGGGTGACCCGGCTCACACTCGCCCCTCCTGCACTGTGACACAGCGCCAATAATCCCGCCAAAATCGCCCTATAATGGCTCTCGCAAACGCTTTCACTAAAATAATCACTAAAAAACACCTTCCTTAACCTACAAAAACTGTCATCGGAGCGAGAGATGTTTCGTGAAAATTTACTTTCCATCACCCTGAGCGTCGCCCTGTTCGGCCTCACTGCCTGCAACGGCAATGACTCCAGCAGCCCGGCCGCCCCCAGCGCCACCCTGGCGAACCAGTATCAGAACGTGATCGACCGCAGCGGCACCCCGCTCCAGTTCCGTGACTTTGACAGCTACGCCAACCTCAAATACAACCCGCTGCTCGATCTCGGCGCCTGGCACGGCTTCCTGCTGCCCGCCAGCGACAGCGAATGGGGTGGCTTTACCGGCCCCATGGTCATCGCCGAGGAGTACAGCCTGTTCTTCGCAAGGGAATTGGACAAGCTGACCCTGAGCGACGAGAGCGGCCGCGCCTTCCCCCTCACCAGCGCCAGCAAGCAGGCGCTGTACGCCATCCCGGGGGCGCTGGTGCAGCGCTTCGAATTTGACCCCTTCACCCTGGAGCTGGAGCTGCGCTATGGCGATGCCCGCACTGCGCTGGTTCGCACCCGCCTCATCAACCACACTGACGCCCCCCTCACCCTCAAACTCAACTGGCAGGGGGAGCTGCTCAACCAGTGGGATGCCAACAAGACGGTCGCCGAGCAGTACCCCGCCTGGACCCGCACCATCAGCCAGACCGAGCGCGGCGTGGCATTCCAGTTCGGCAAACTGCGCAGCACCTGGAACATCATGCAAAGCGGCAGCGCCAGCTACCGCATCGATCGCACCCTGCCCAGTCGCACCACCCTGGACGAGCAGGGGCTCGGCTACGTGAGCGAGGCCAGCCTCACCCTGGCCGCCAAGGGCCAGCAGGATATCTACACCCTGCAGAGCTATGTCCACAGCAGTGCTGACGCGAGTCGTTTCGAGCAGAGCCGCCAGGCGCTGCTGGCCGACCCCGCCAGCCATTTCGATGACTCCATCCGTCGCTGGGAGGATTACCTGGCGCGCGGCCTCTCCAACCAGGGGATCCCGGAGTCGGAGCGGCGCATCGCGGTCAAGGCGATGGAGACCCTCAACGGCAACTGGCGCTCCCCCGCCGGCGCCATCCTGCACGACGGGGTGACCCCCTCCAACACCGCCCGCTGGTTCGACGGGGTTTGGGCCTGGGACAGCTGGAAGCACGCTTACGCCATGGCCCACTTCAACCCCGAGGTAGCCAAGAACAACGTGCGCGCCATGTATGACTACCAGATCCAGGCCGATGACCCGGTTCGGCCACAGGATGCCGGCATGGTGATCGACGCCGTCTTCTACAACAAGCTCGCCGATCGCGGTGGCGACGGCGGCAACTGGAACGAGCGCGACACCAAGCCACCCCTCTCCGCCTGGGCCATCTGGGAGATCTACAGCGCCACCCAGGACAAGGCCTTCATCGCCGAGATGTACCCGAAGATCCAGGCCTATCACGACTGGTGGTATCGGGCGCGGGACAACAACCGCAACGGCATCATCGAATATGGCGCCACCCGCCACGTCGAGCACAACGACGAGTTCGGCAACATCACCTTCAAGGTGCAGTACCCGACGGGGGCACCGGTCGGGCTGGATCTGTCGAGCTGTACCAATGAGGGAGATGGCTGGTATGGCTGCGCCGGCATGGCGCTCTATCAGCAGGTATTGAGCGTTGGCGGCTACGCCGACATGGATATTGGCGCCCAGCACGGTGCCGGCTGGGAGTCCGGCATGGACAACGCCGCCCGCTTCGGCTTTATCGAACCGGATCAGCTCAAGCGCTATGCCGACAAGACCTATGGCGGCGACATGGCCAGGGCGCGCCAGGACTGGAACGTCTTCTTCTTTGAAAACCATGAGGACGACGGCAACCTCATCGGCTTCTCCATCGATCAGGAGTCGGTGGAGCTCAACGCCTTCCTCGCCAAGGAGAAGCGCATCCTGGCCGACATGGCCGAGCTGCTCGGCAAGCCGGACGAGGCGAGCCGCTACCGCGAAGGGGCGACCCAGCTGGCCGATTACATCAACAGCTGCCTGTTCGATGAGGCCTCCGGCTTCTATTACGACCGCCAGATAGCCCAGGGGGATCTGCCCGACGCCAACGGCTGCGTCGGCAAGCTGTTGACCGCCCGCGGCCGTGGCCCGGAAGGGTGGAGCCCGCTCTGGGCCGAGGTAGCGGACAAGGAGAAGGCGGCGCGGGTACGCGAGGTGATGCTCAATGCCCAGGAGTTCAACACCAAGGTGCCGCTCGGCACGGCGGCACTGACCAACCCGGCCTACGACCCCGACATCT
Source organism: Aeromonas sp. R6-1 (assembly GCF_040908165.1). Classification (NCBI taxonomy): domain Bacteria; kingdom Pseudomonadati; phylum Pseudomonadota; class Gammaproteobacteria; order Aeromonadales; family Aeromonadaceae; genus Aeromonas; species Aeromonas sp. R6-1. The sequence goes on along the minus strand of NZ_JBFODF010000010.1, from coordinate 9,604 downwards.
ACTGGCGCGGTCGGGTCTGGCTGGATCAGTTCTACTTCGGGGTGAAGGGGCTGGAGAACTACGGCTATCGCAGCGATGCCCAACAGCTCGTCAACAAGCTGTTTGCCAACGCCGAGGGGCTGGCGGGCAGCGGCCCCATCCGCGAGAACTACAACCCGGAGACCGGCGCCATGCAGGGGGCCAGCAACTTCAGCTGGAGCTCGGCCCACCTCTACATGCTCTATCGCAACTTCCTGAAAACCGAGGGTTGAACCCAACCGACCCGGTCAATAACCCAACAAAAAGGCCTCCGCAAGGGAGGCCTTTCTTATGGCAGCGCCAGAGGCTGGCGACTTACTTGACGGTCACCCGGGCAAACTTGCGCTTGCCGACCTGGTAGACGGCGGTACCGGCACCGATGAGGGCCTTGCCATCGTCCAGCTTCTCGCCATCCACCTTGACCGCGCCCTGCTTGATCATGCGCAGCGCTTCGGAGGTGGTGGCCACCAGATCGGCGTCTTTGAGCAGGTTGGCGATGGCCAGCCCTTCCCCTTCCAGTGCCAGTTCGACTTCCGGCATGTCGTCCGGAATGGCGTTCTTGGAGAAGCGCTGGGTGAAGTCTTCGTGGGCCGCTTCGGCCGCCGCCTCGTCGTGATAACGGGCGATGATCTCCTTGGCCAGCCAGATCTTCACGTCGCGCGGGTTAAGGGTGCCGGCAGCAATGCCCGCCTTGAACTCTTCGATTTCAGCCAGCGGACGGAAGGAGAGCAGCTCGTAGTAGTTCCACATCAGATCGTCGGTGATGGACATGATCTTGCCGAACATCTCCCCCGGGGCATCGTGCACGCCGATGTAGTTGGCAGCGGACTTGGACATCTTCTTGACACCGTCCAGGCCTACCAGCAGCGGCATCATCAACACGCACTGGGTCGCCATGCCCGCATCTTTTTGCAGCTCGCGACCCATCAGCAGGTTGAACTTCTGATCGGTACCGCCGAGCTCGACGTCCGCCTTCAGCGCGACCGAGTCATAGCCTTGCAGCAGCGGATAGAGGAATTCGTGAATGGCGATGGACTGGCCGTTGCTGTAGCGCTTCTTGAAGTCGTCGCGCTCCATCATGCGGGCCACGGTCTGCTTGGCCGCCAGCTTGATCATGCCGGTCGCGCCCAGCTCACTCAGCCAGGTGGAGTTGTACTCGATGCGGGTCTTGGCCGGGTCGAGGATCTTGAACGCCTGCTCGGCATAGGTGAGGGCGTTGTGCTTGATGGCCTCTTCGGAGAGCGGCGGACGGGTGGCGTTCTTGCCGGAGGGGTCACCCACCATGGCGGTGAAGTCACCGATCAGCAGGATCACTTCATGGCCCAGATCCTGGAAGGTCTTCAGCTTGTTGAGGATCACGGTATGACCCAGGTGGATGTCCGGCGCGGTCGGGTCCATCCCCAGCTTGATGCGCAGGGGGCGCCCTTCCTTCAACTTGGCGATCAGTTCTTCTTCAACCAGAATTTCTTCCGCTCCGCGCTTGATCTCGGCTAGCGCCACCTCGAGCTGGGACATTTTTTGACTCTCCAATCACGATTCCACAGGGCCAGACATATTACTGGAATGGCGGGCCAATTGGAAAGGCGGTAAACTCCGACCTTCTTCCGGGTTCAACTTTGTCTGCTTCTCATGGTCCTTTGGCACGCCTTCAACTCTCTCCCTCACTGGCACCGCAAGATGGTGCTGATCCTGAGCATCATGGTGATGATGCTGGCGGCCTGGCCGAGCGAACAGGCAGTCGCCACCCGGGTCGATGACAACGACAACGAACTGGCCGTCGAGCAGCAGGTCGACGAGGAGGCGCAGCTGGCACGGGCCGAGCCCGTCACCCCGCCCAAACCGCGCTATGTCACCAGACAGGTGAAGGTGCGCAGCGGCGACAACATGGGGGTCATCTTCCAGCGCCTGGGCCTCAGCACCACGGATCTGCACCTCATCGACCAGCTCGAGGGCACGGATACCCTGCGCCTGCTCAAGCCCGGTCAGGAGCTCACCTTCAAGCTCACCAAGGGCGGCGAGCTGCACAGCCTCTATTACCCCCACAGCCTGGAGCAGGCGCTCAAGGTGAACCGCCGGGATGACGGCTTCGTGGCCAGGCCGGTGAAGATCGAGCTCGACACCCGCGAACAGGTGGCCCAGGGGGAGATCCGCTCCAGCTTCTGGGGCGCCGCCGTCGAAGCGGGCATGACGGAAGACCAGATCATGGATCTCGCCGCCATCTTCGGCTGGGACATCGACTTTGCCCAGGACCTGCAACCGGGGGACAGCTTCCGGGTGGTCTACCAGGACAAATACCAGGATGACGAGCGGGTTGCTTCCGGCGACATCCTGGCCGCCGAGTTCGTCAACCAGGGGGCCATCTACCGCGCCGTGCTGAACACGGATGGAAACTACTACACCCCGGACGGCAAGGCGATGCGCAAGAGCTTCCTGCGCGCGCCGGTCAACTTCAAATACATCAGCTCCAACTTCAATCCGCGCCGCCTTCACCCGGTCACCGGCAAGGTGCGCCCCCACAACGGCATCGACTACGTAGCGCCGGTGGGCACCCCCATCATGGCGGCGGGCGGCGGCAGCGTGGTGGCCACCGGCTACAACCAGTTCAACGGCAACTACGTCTTCATCAAGCACGCGGGCAACTACGTGACCAAGTACCTGCACCTCTCCAAGCGCACCGTCAACAAGGGGCAGCGAGTGAAGCAGGGGCAGACCATCGGCCTGCTCGGTGGCACCGGCCGGGTCACAGGCCCGCACCTGCACTATGAATTCGTGGTGGGCGGCGTGCACAAGAACCCGCGCACCCTCAACCTGCCCCAGGCGGAGTCTCTCAGCGGGCGGGCGCTGGCCAGCTTCAAGGCCCAGGCCATGCCCCAGCTGGCCAAGCTGGACAGCCCCGAGCTGCAACTGGCCAGAAACAAGGGCAACGGTGACGACAGCTGACCGCTGTCGACCAAGGTGGAACACGGTATCAGACCGTTCCTCTGCATCACTGAAGAGGTGATGTCATGAGCGGGCCATATATCCGATTGATGCCGGGGACCAAGGCGGAACACGGCATCGGACGGTTCCTCTGCATCATTGAAAGGGGGTTGTCATGACGGAACGCTATATAGGCTTGATGTCCGGTACCAGCATGGACGGTATCGACGCCGTGCTGGTGACGATGGATAGGGAAGCGCTTCGAGTAGAGGCGGCGCTGTGCCATCCCTGGCCAGCGGAGACCGCCCACGAGCTGCACGCCCTCTGCACCCCGGGGGAGAACGAAATCGACCGCATGGGGGTCGCCGACAACCTGGTGGCCCGCGAATTTGCCGCCGCCACCCAGGCCCTGCTCGCCAAGGCGGCGCTGACTCCCAAGGAGATTCGCGCCATCGGCAGTCACGGCCAGACCATACGCCACCGCCCCCAGCTCGGCTTTACCCTGCAGATCGGCAACGCGGCCCTGCTGGCGGCCCTGACCGGCATCGACGTGGTGGCCGATTTTCGCACCATGGACATGGCCCTCGGCGGTCAGGGGGCGCCCCTGGTGCCAGCCTTCCATCAGGCGCTCTTTGCCCGCCCTGGCGCCCTTAGAGTGGTGCTGAACCTCGGCGGCATTGCCAATATCTCGGTGCTGCCCGGCCAGACCGACGGGGGGGCGGGTTCAGGGGTATATGGCTTCGATACCGGCCCCGCAAACACCCTGCTCGACGGCTGGTATCGCCGCCATCAGCCCCACGGTGGCAGCTATGATGCCGGTGGCCAGTGGGCCGCCAGCGGCAAGCTTATCCCTGCGCTGCTGGAGCAGTTGCTGGCTCACCCCTACTTCGCCGCCCCCGCCCCCAAGAGCACGGGGCGTGAGATGTTCACCCTCGACTGGCTCGACGGCGAGCTGGACGGCTGCGCATACGCCCCCGCTGATGTGCAGCGTACCCTGCAATCCCTCACCTGCCACAGCATCGCCCGCCAGTTGCCCACCCACAGTGATGCGCCAACCCGGCCCGAGCTGTTTGTCTGCGGCGGCGGCGCCCACAACGCCCCGCTGCTGGCGGAGCTTGCTGCCCTGCTGCCCGACTGGCATCTGACCAGCACCGCCCAGCTCGGCCTTGCACCGGACTGGGTGGAAGGGGCCGCCTTTGCCTGGCTGGCACAACGCTTTATCCAGCGAAAGCCGGGCAACCTGCCTGCGGTGACCGGCGCGAGCCGCCCGGCGGTGCTGGGCGCCCTCTATCCCGCCTGAGCCGCTCCCCGAGCGCCCTCCCCCCTAATGGAACAAGCCCGAACAGGTGCACCTGATCGGGCTTGTTGTTATGCCTGGCGCCAGATGGCGCAGACCCGTCACTCTGTGCTCCCTACCCGAGCCGCTCCTTCAACCTGGCCGCCTGCGCCTTGAAGGTCTCATAATCGGCGACATGCCGACTCCTGGCGGCGGTGAGCCACTGCACGCCCGTCTCGTCGGCGTGGGAAAATTCGATGCAAAACTCATATTTCGCGCTGGAGAGCAGCCCCATCAGGGCGCCAGACAGAAAACCCACCAGGGGCAGGAAGAGCACGATGAGCCAGTTGCCCGCCTGCTCGTAGGAAGGGGTGAAGTAAAAGAGCACACTGGAGGTGACCCCCCCCAGCAACAAGCTCTTCTTGAGCCGATCCATCCAGCCGAGAGCTTTTACCTGCACGCCGACGATGCGGCCCAGATCGTAGCGATCCTTGTTCACCCTCAGTGTGTTGTCCGACTGTTCAATGGCAATGGCCATCCTGATACTCCGTCCTGTTGGCTATGGCGATAAGGGGTTGCCGTGGCGGCCCCAGATTGTGCATCCCGTGATCATGACAGGACCAGCGGCCAGCCACGGGGCGATGGGCGGCACCTCCCCCAACAGGAACACACGCTGCGCATGGTATCGTATGGCGCCAAACATCAAAAGACGTTCACATCAAAAGGCGAGGTGGATCACCTTCTATCCACCCCTTGTCCCCCGTGCAGCCGTTGGCTTTTCTGGCCATCCCCTCTTGGGCAAGGTAGCCGGGGGATCAGGGGTCAGTGAGATTACAGCCCCGTGATGACCCTCAGGAGGGGCGGGCCGATGGGATAGCGCCATGGGCCCGCACCTCGAGAGCACTCCCATGGCCCTAGAAGGCCCACTTCAGGAAGCGGTTTACCTGGCGCTTGACCGGTGCACAGAGCGGCGGTTTGGGAGGCTCCAGGTTGATCTGTCTGCGGCCCACCCTGGCTTCGCCCCGCAGCAGGATCTGGAGATAGTGGGGATGCTGGCGCTGGATGAATCGAGAGATCTCATGGGCCCAGGGTTTGGGGACTCCCCACAGGGTCGAGGCCAGGGCGCCGACGATACAGAAGAAGGCGGGCTCGTGCATGCCCATCCTGACGCCATTCTCCAGCGCCTCCTTGAAGGAGCCCGAATGGGCGATGCAGGTCATCACATTGACCATGAAGGCGGCATAGTCATCTTCCCCGCCGTGGCCCACCCTGGCCACCAACCCGGCCTGCGGTCTGTAGCCGAACTGGTGGCCGATGTGCTCAAGCACTGCATTGCGCTGGCGAATGACCTTGGCATAGAACATCAGCATGGCGGTACAGTCGAGCGCCTGGCTCAAGGCCGCCTGATGGGGATGGGTCTGGGTGGGACGGGGGGTGGTCAGCAGCGCGATCTCCTCCGAGATGGCGAGCAGACCGATGGGCACCGCCGTGCTGATAAAGGCGAGGTCAATGGCGATCGCCAGGTCCTGGCCCTCCTCCATCCGGCCGATGACCACCTGCTCGGCAAAGAGGCAACGCTGGTGCTCGATAAAGGCGCCATAGATCAGGGCCCTGAACTTCTTCTGGGGATAGGGGGTATCGAGCAGGGTCTCCATGGTCAGGATGGCGGCACCGGTGCGACCGCGCAGTTGATAGTCGGGGGCGAGGGGGAAGTGCTTGCCTAGGCGGGGGGGTGGCCGAAACCCGCTGGTGCGGCTGTACATGTCACCCAGAATGAATCCAAGCATAAAACCTCCGAAGTCAGATGACGGGGATCGCGATGCGATCGCATGTGCCACTCCCGGGCAGATGAGTGCCGATCCGTGCTGCTCGTCGGCAGGGTCCCTGATTTCATTATTAATCATACAGTTAATAATCCACACAAACCCCGACCCAGGTCGCAATAACGGCAGTTGATGACAAAGAACACAAATAAGGGTGGTGCGGGGAAGATGAGCCGGCTGCATAGCAAGGAGTGCGGGATACGCCAGGTCGGCAAAGCAGGGTGGACTCCGGGGCCCCCTCACAGGGAGGGTCATGACAGGAGTGATATGCATCGGGGGGCGGCAAGTCGGGGCAGGCAAGGGGAAGACCCCCTCCCCTTGCTTATGAGCCTTGTTGGCGGGCTGCGTTCGCGCCACTGAAAAGATATGGCATAGGCGGTGTGGCGACCCGCCCATGTCAGCCTCCGCCGCAGGGGCTAAAAAGCGCCCTCTCTTTCTCCCGTATTTATGTCATGACCTGTGGCCATGCAAAGAGGGTGAATGTTATTTCAGTGTGCTCACCGCAGCATATTTTGGCGGCGCTGAACAGGGCGTCGAGAGAGCGATAAATAGATAGCTATGCAAAACCGGGAGAATAAGCTGCAATGTCGCCAAAAGTATTAACGGAGGATTCACAGGCTGTAACCCTGATGCGCGACAATATGGCGCTATCTGGTTCCACTTTCATGGTAAAGCGGGATCATCATCACCTTTATTTGCCATACCCGTCATGAATTGAATCGCAAAATGAATATATTTCACTCTGTTGAGCCACCTCATAGAAACAGGATCCCGGTTTGCATCCCCGGATAACCGCCCCCTAGAATTCTCCCGTCTGAATCACCAGGCCAATTTCTCTCCCTTGTCTGTTGCACGCGCTGTCTGCATCGAAACAGGGCTCGACGCTGTGATGATCGTTCTCCTTTTCTCCGTCGCCCTGCGGCGGGAACGGGCAACTGTTGCCGCAATATCACGAGTCATCAGCGTGCCGCATTCGGCCAGGGAAGAACAATGCGGCTCGGACCCTACATCAAAAACGAAAAGGAGTATCGCCATGAGTGGTACCATCATCAAGTCAACCAGAAATACCGCCAATGCGCCTCAGGATCTGGGGCCCTATACCCAGAGCGTGGCCTTCTCCCACTACAACAATATTGCCGCCCAGCTGCCGATCGACCCGAAAACGGGCGCGCTGGTCGCAGGGGATATCCAGGCCCAGGCCAGACAGTGTCTCACCAATATCCAGGGCATCGTCGAGAGCATTGGCCACGGCATGGAGGACATGGTGAAGGTGACTCTGTTCCTCGCGGACATCGCCGACCTCGATGCCGTCAACGCCGTCTATCGGGCATTCTTCCCCCACTCGCTGCCGACCCGCACAGTGCTAGCGGTGGCCGGTCTGCCGCTCGGCGCCAGGGTGCAGATGGATGCCCTGCTCTCCAACGGGGAAGGCACCTTCCCCCAGGCTCCCTGCCCGCTGCTCAAGATCTCCCGCAATAGCGACCACGCCCCGCAGGATCCGCTCTCCAGCCAGAGCGTCGCCTTCTCCCATTACAACAATATCGGTGCCCAGCTGCCCCTCGACCCCGCCTCCGGCGCCCTGGTTGACGGTGGCATCCGCGAGCAGGCGGCCCAGTGCCTGCGCAATATCAAAACCGTGCTGGAGAGCATCGACGTGCCCTTCGACGATATCGTCAAGGTGACTGTCTATCTGACCAATCTGGCGGATCTCGACGCCGTCAACGAGGTCTACACCACCTTCTTCCCGGACTCCGCCATTGCCCGCGCCGTCGCCTATCTGCCGGCCCGCAGCGTGATCGCGGCCTCTGCCCTGCCGCTGGGTGCCCGGGTGCAGATGGATGCGGTCATCTCCCACGGTGACGGCACCCCGCCCCAGTTGGTGGAAGACAGACACAACCTGGTGATCCGTGCCCGCAATACCGACAAAGCGCCACGCAGCCCGCTGCATAGCCAGAGCGTCGCCTTCTCTCACTACAACCATATCGCCGGCCAGTTGCCGCTCGACATGACCACCGGCAAGGTGCTGACCGGTTGCGTCCGTGAGCAGACCGCCCAGTGCCTCGGCCATATCAAGACTATTGTGGAGAGCATCGGCCACGTGATGGACGATATCGTCAAGGTCAATATCCAGCTTGCCAACATTGCGGATCTGGCGGACGTGGATGCCATCTACACCCAATACTTCCCGGGCTATCTGCCTGCCCGCACCGTATTCGGGGTAAGCGAACTGCCCGCCGGCGCCCTGGTGCAGATGGATGCCGTACTCTCCAATGCGGAAAGTACCCCGCCGCAGGTGTAACACGTTGCTTTAACGATAAAAAGACACCGGCTTAGGCCGGTGTCTTTTTATATTTTTGTTGACCTACAACCTGTATGGAGATGGTATTCACCTGACAGTTGCCCACAAAAGGGAGTGGTCATACGGCTTCAAACCGGATAACAAAACGGTACCCCTACCGTGTTATCCGGAGTCACCGTATGACCACCAACGAGAAAGTAGCACGTCGCAAACTCAGCCTGCTAGAGCTCGCCAAAGAGCTCAATAATGTCAGCAAAGCCTGCAAGCTCATCGGCTACAGCCGTCAGCAGTTCTACGAAATTCGCCGTAACTACCAGACCTATGGCGCCGAGGGCTTGCTCGACAAACTCCCCGGCTGTAAAGGCGCTCATCCCAACCGGGTCGCTCCCGAGATTGAGCAAGCCATCCTCGATTACTCTCTCACCAGACCAACCCATGGCCCGCTGCGGGTCGCGCAAGAACTGGCTCTGCAAGGCATCAACGTCAGTGCAGGCGGTGTGCGTGGCGTGTGGCAACGTCACGACTTGCTCTCCAAGCATGACCGCTTGTTGCGCCTCGAGAAAACCCACCGGGAGCAGACCATTGAGCTCAATGACGAGCAGATCCGCCTGTTAGAACGCTTCAGCCCCGAGTTTCGCGAACGCCAGATTGAGGTCCACTACACCGGAGAACTGGTGGCGGTTGACACCTTCTTCGTCGGCGCGCTCAAGGGGGTTGGCAAGGTGTATCTGCAAACCGTGCTGGACTGCTACAGTCGCCATGCCTGGGGACGGCTCTACACCAGCAAGCTGCCGGTGACCTCGGTTCATGTGCTCAATGAAACGGTACTGCCGTTCTTCGAAGCCCATGAGGCTCTGGTCTATACCATCCTGTCAGATAACGGGCGCGAGTTCTGTGGGCGCCCAGACCATCATCCCTACGAGCTGTTCCTGCAACTGGAGGGGATTGAGCACCGGACCACCAAGGTACGCAGGCCGCAGAGCAATGGCTTTATCGAGCGGTTGCACCGCACACTGCTGGATGAGCACTTCCGTATCAAGGGGAGGACGACCTGGTATGAGTCGGTAGAACAGATGCAGACAGACCTGGATAGCTACCTGGAACACTACAACACCGAGCGGCCACATCAGGGCAGGATGATGGAGGGTCAGACCCCCTACAGCATGTTCAAGAAGGGTCTGAAATTGATACCGAAGGAAGTGCGCACTAAAGTAGCGTAAACAAGACACCGGTTTGAGGCCGGTGTCAGGTGATAACTAGATCTGTACA
>NZ_JBFODF010000001.1:0-2831 GCF_040908165.1 Aeromonas sp. R6-1 | reverse complement strand
GGTCTCCAACGGCCCTTTAGGACCCTCAAGGGGTCAGGGATGACTCATCTCAGGGCTCGCTTCCCGCTTAGATGCTTTCAGCGGTTATCGATTCCGAACTTAGCTACCGGGCAGTGCCACTGGCGTGACAACCCGAACACCAGAGGTTCGTTCACTCCGGTCCTCTCGTACTAGGAGCAACTCCCTTCAATCATCCAACGCCCACGGCAGATAGGGACCGAACTGTCTCACGACGTTCTGAACCCAGCTCGCGTACCACTTTAAATGGCGAACAGCCATACCCTTGGGACCGACTTCAGCCCCAGGATGTGATGAGCCGACATCGAGGTGCCAAACACCGCCGTCGATATGAACTCTTGGGCGGTATCAGCCTGTTATCCCCGGAGTACCTTTTATCCGTTGAGCGATGGCCCTTCCATTCAGAACCACCGGATCACTATGACCTACTTTCGTACCTGCTCGACCTGTCCGTCTCGCAGTTAAGCTGGCTTATGCCATTGCACTAACCTCCTGATGTCCGACCAGGATTAGCCAACCTTCGTGCTCCTCCGTTACTCTTTGGGAGGAGACCGCCCCAGTCAAACTACCCACCAGGCACTGTCCGCGAGCCCGATTCAGGGCCCTGCGTTAGAACATCAAACATACAAGGGTGGTATTTCAAGGACGGCTCCAGCGCAACTGGCGTCACGCCTTCAAAGCCTCCCACCTATCCTACACATGTAGGTTCAATGTTCAGTGCCAAGCTGTAGTAAAGGTTCACGGGGTCTTTCCGTCTAGCCGCGGGTACACCGCATCTTCACGGCGAATTCGATTTCACTGAGTCTCGGGTGGAGACAGCATGGCCATGGTTACACCATTCGTGCAGGTCGGAACTTACCCGACAAGGAATTTCGCTACCTTAGGACCGTTATAGTTACGGCCGCCGTTTACCGGGGCTTCGATCAAGAGCTTCGCTTGCGCTAACCCCATCAATTAACCTTCCGGCACCGGGCAGGTGTCACACCCTATACGTCCACTTTCGTGTTTGCAGAGTGCTGTGTTTTTGATAAACAGTCCCAGCCATCTGGTCACTGCGACTCCCGACAGCTCCATCCGCAAGGGACTTCACCATCAAGAGCGAACCTTCTCCCGAAGTTACGGTTCTATTTTGCCTAGTTCCTTCACCCGAGTTCTCTCAAGCGCCTTGGTATTCTCTACCCGACCACCTGTGTCGGTTTGGGGTACGATGACTTGTAATCTGAAGCTTAGAGGCTTTTCCTGGAAGCAGGGCATCAATGGCTTCCGCACCGTGGTGCGTTCGTCTCGTGTCTCAGTGTTGTGTCTCCGGATTTGCCTAGAAACACCACCTACGCACTTTCACCAGGACAACCGTCGCCTGGCCCACCTAGCCTTCTCCGTCCCCCCATCGCAATTACAAGTCGTGCAGGAATATTAACCTGCTTCCCATCGATTACGCCTTTCGGCCTCACCTTAGGGGTCGACTCACCCTGCCCCGATTAACGTTGGACAGGAACCCTTGGTCTTCCGGCGAGGAGGCTTTTCACCCCCTTTATCGTTACTTACGTCAGCATTCGCACTTCTGATATCTCCAGCATACCTCTCGATACACCTTCGCAGACTTACAGAACGCTCCCCTACCACTCACGCTTAGCGTGAATCCGCGGCTTCGGTGCCTGGTTTGAGCCCCGTTACATCTTCCGCGCAGGCCGACTCGACTAGTGAGCTATTACGCTTTCTTTAAATGATGGCTGCTTCTAAGCCAACATCCTAGCTGTCTGAGCCTTCCCACATCGTTTCCCACTTAACCAGAACTTTGGGACCTTAGCCGGCGGTCTGGGTTGTTTCCCTCTTCACGACGGACGTTAGCACCCGCCGTGTGTCTCCCGGATAGTACTTACTGGTATTCGGAGTTTGCATGGGGTTGGTAAGTCGGGATGACCCCCTAGCCCAAACAGTGCTCTACCCCCAGTAGTATTCGTCCGAGGCGCTACCTAAATAGCTTTCGGGGAGAACCAGCTATCTCCGAGTTTGATTGGCCTTTCACCCCCAGCCACAGGTCATCCCCTAACTTTGCAACGTTAGTGGGTTCGGTCCTCCAGTTGATGTTACTCAACCTTCAACCTGCCCATGGCTAGATCACCCGGTTTCGGGTCTACACCTTGCAACTAGACGCCCAGTTAAGACTCGGTTTCCCTACGGCTCCCCTATACGGTTAACCTCGCTACAAAATGTAAGTCGCTGACCCATTATACAAAAGGTACGCAGTCACCCCGAAGGGCTCCCACTGCTTGTACGTACACGGTTTCAGGTTCTATTTCACTCCCCTCACAGGGGTTCTTTTCGCCTTTCCCTCACGGTACTGGTTCACTATCGGTCAGTCAGGAGTATTTAGCCTTGGAGGATGGTCCCCCCATATTCAGACAGGATGTCACGTGTCCCGCCCTACTCGATTTCACATCAAGGTTGTTTTCGTGTACGGGGCTATCACCCTGTATCGCCGGCCTTTCCAGGACCGTTCCACTAACTTCCAAGATGCTTAAGGGCTAATCCCCGTTCGCTCGCCGCTACTGAGGGAATCTCGGTTGATTTCTTTTCCTCGGGGTACTTAGATGTTTCAGTTCTCCCGGTTCGCCTCGCTACGCTATGTATTCACGTAGCGATACCTAGCTTATGCTAAGTGGGTTTCCCCATTCGGAAATCCGTGAGTCGTAATGTCTCTTACCGACTGCTCACGGCTTATCGCAGGTTAGTACGTCCTTCATCGCCTCTGACTGCCAAGGCATCCACCATGTACGCTTAGTCACTTAACCATACAACCCCAAGAAGTGTCG